>JBDTZD010000342.1:0-7242 GCA_040005335.1 Pyrinomonadaceae bacterium
AATGCAAATTAGAATCTAGGCAGATATGAATATTTGGCAGATTATCCGGCGACTGGGGCCGTTTGTTAAACCTTACCAAAAACTCGTTATAATTTCACTATTTCTGACATTGGTAGGAGCGGTGGCGGCGCAAATCAATCCGCTTGTTTTGCGCTACACAGTTGATACGATTGACGAGCTTTTGCGCGAGGGCAAAACCGTTAATGGCAACTTATCATTATTGCTATTTATCAGCGCAATTTTATTTGGCAAAGAAATCGCTAACATCGGTGTTAAATATGGTCAAAGCATGATTGGCGAGCGGATTCGCGTTAATCTTTCAAGTGCGCTCTCGCAACACGCCATTGAAAAAATTTTAACTTATAAATACGCCTTTTTTGCTGATAATGAAAACGCTACCGGCAAGCTGCAAACCAGGATTGACCGAGGCGCAGAAAGTTTGACGAGCTTTGTTCAAAACATTTTTATTGATTTGCTGCCGCTTTTTGCCAATGCTGTTTTAGCTCTCGTTTTGATGTTTCATGCCAATTTCTACGTCGGTTTAACGGCTTCGGTGATTATGCCGATTTACTTTTTGCTGAGCTGGCGGCAAGCCGGACTGCTCAAAGGAGTTCGGCGCGGGCTGCGCAGTTTGCGAGAAACAAAAACCAACGGGCTTTTTAATATTATCGAATCAATCATCGTCATTAAATCTTTTGTTCGTGAAGAAACCGAGCGCGAAAAGCAGTATCAGTTGCAGCAAAATCTGATTAACGCCCAATTAAAACAGCGTAAAACCAATTTTAGTTTTGACGCGGCGAAAACTTTTGTCGAACAAGTCGGTGTAGTTGCAATTATCATTTTAACCGCGTATCTCGTGCTGGACGGGCAAATGACAATTGGCGCTATTATGTTTCACATTTTGCTTTTCAACAATGTTTCCGCGCCAATTCGCCAGCTTCATCGTATTTACGATCAAATCAATGAAGCTCTCACTTATGCCGAAGGTTATTTTGAAGTTATTGATTCCGATGATGCGGTGGAAGAAAGCGGTTCAATAAACACGGAAAACTTACGCGGTGAATTTGTGCTCGAAAACGTCAACTTTGTTTATCCAAACGGCACGCAAGCGTTGTTTGATGTGAACATGAAAATTCCGGCGGGAAAAACCGTTGCGTTTGTCGGGCTTTCGGGCGCGGGCAAATCAACTTTGCTCAATCTGTTGTGCAAATTTTACGCGCCGACCAGCGGTGGAATTTTGCTCGACGATAGGAATGTTTTAGATTACGACACACATTTGCTGCGCCGAAAAATCGGACTGGTTCTACAGAAAAATCATATCTTTCGCGGCTCAATCGAAGAAAATATTCGCTACGGAAAAATGACCGCGACTTTTGAAGAAATTGTTGAAGCCGCCAGAAAAGCATATTTGCATGACCAAATCGAGCATTTACCAAACAAATACCAAACGGACGCGCAATCACTCTCCGGCGGTCAGCAGCAACGCATTGCCATCGCGCGTTTATTTTTAAAAGACCCGCCAATTATTTTTCTGGACGAACCGACGGCAAGCCTGGACGCAATCGCAACGGAACAAATTAAAAACAGCCTTGACGCAATCAAAGAAAACCGCACGGTTGTCGTAATTTCGCACAGCATTTCGCAAATTATTGATTCGGACGTAATTTTTGTATTGAAAGAAGGGCGTATGGTCGAAAGCGGGACGCACGAAGAATTATACGAAAAAGGCAAAACTTACCGCGAGATTTTTAACGCCTCAGCACGCAGTCTAAATTTGGATAGAATCTCAAAAACCTTGGAATTGGAAGAAAATTCAATTCAAATTGAAAGATAACGGAAATTAAAATTTCCCAATCTTCAATTTTTAGATTACTGATTCGACCAAATTCTTTCGTGTTGTGCGTGACTAAAGTTAAATTGTTGGCTAAGGCAATCGCAGCGATTTGCAAATCGTAAGCACCGATTGGCGTTCCTTTTCTAGCAAGATCAGCGCGAATTTCACCAAAAATTAAAGCGGCATCGTCATCAAACGGCAAAGATTGAAATTGATCAAAAATTCATTTTGTTCTTTCAAAGATTTTTGCGGAATTTGGCTATTCATCGAACCGTAATACATCTCGGCTTTAACTATCGAACAAACTGAAATTTGACTGATAGGCGTTACGATAATTTTGTCGCGCAACAGCACGGAACGCCCTGTGAGGTAACGAATGCAAGCGTTTGTATCAACCAAATATTTCAGCAAACTGATCATTCTGATCATTCAATTTCCTCTCTTGTATCATATGGTGGTTGCGGTTCACGGTCTGTGAAATCTGGTAAACTGCCGAATGTCTTTTCAAAAAATCCAATCGGATAACCGTTTGCATCAGTCTCAACCGCATCGTCGTTTTTCAATTCTCCATCGAGCGGCAAAATAATTATTTCGACATCGCGGTTTCTCAATTCTTTTGGAACTGAGATAAACGACGGCGCGTTTTTGATAGTTTCACGATAAAAATCCATTACTTAAAATCTCCCTTCACTTCTTCTTTGCCACAACCACAATCGAAACACCAAACGGAAAATTTAGGTTTCTGAGCCAGAAGCGTTCCGCCCCAAAGAATTTACCCAACACACCGTTGAGCGCGGAAATATTAACGTTGTTTTCTGATTCGGGCTTAATACCAGTTAGTTTCATCAAGGTTCTGCCCGCCAAGATCGGGGCAAAAAACGTGATGTTGGCATATGTGGCGCGTTCAATTTCAAAACCGGATTTTTCCAAACGCTCGACAATCTGTTTTTTCGTGTAGCGAATACGGTGATTTGAAACGTCATCCTGCACACCCCACAAAAACATAAATGCCGGAACGAAAATCAAACTTCTGCCGTCTTTTTTCAAAACGCGATGCATTTCTTTGAGTCCGGCAACATCGTCATCAAGATGTTCAACCACATCAAGAGCCGTTACAACATCAAAACTTGCCGTTTCAAATGGCAGACTTTCCGCTAAACCTTTATGCACCGTTAACCCTTTTGTCCGACAAAATTCGAGCGCGTCGTCCGAAACATCAACGCCCGTCGCCGCGCCGAATTTCGCGAGCATTTCTAAATTTCCGCCCGTTCCGCAACCAACATCCAAAATCTTTGGACTTTGGACTTTGGACTTTGGACTTTGAACTATTTGCCGCAAGAAACTTTCTAAAATCAGCCGCCGCCCGACATACCACCAATGCGAATCTTCAACGCGATTCATGATGGCGTAGGTGTGTTGCTGCATTTCTTGTGGAAGTTGTTCAATTTGCATTTTAAAATTTAACCATCCCGCTTCGCGGGACACAGAGGGCACAGAGAAATCAATTTATTAGTCTTTTAATTCCGTTTTTAAAATGTACAACATTGAAGTTGAGAAGCAAGCCAAGTTTTTTGCCGCTCAGCTTTAGATACGAAAGCAATTGCGCTTCGTGAATGGGCAAAAAATGTTCAGCGGTTTTTAATTCAACAATTACGGCATTCTCGACTAATAAATCTATTCGATAACCTGCATCTAATTTTAGTCCATCATAAAAAACAGGCAAAGCAACTTGAGTTTCAACCTTCAATCCTCTTTTTCTTAACTCATGTGACAAACAAGTTTCGTAAACACTTTCTAAAAGACCCGCACCGAGAGTTGAGTGGACTTTCATTGCAGAATCAATAATTTCACCACTGATTTTATTTAAATCCATTTTTGTTCTTCTCTGTGTCCTTTGTGTCCTCTGTGGTTTCTTTCCTTCCAAATCCGCACCAAGAGTTTTGGTTGTGCCAAGTTATTTTAACTTCTTTCGCGCCGATTTCTTTCCACCAAGTTTCAAATTCTTGTTTTGAAATATAAAACGCGGTTGGCGCGACGAGATGATCAAAAACGATGTTGTGTTGTTCGCGCCAGCCGAAAGTTCCTAAATGATTGAGATATTCGTTGTAAAAAAGCTTCTTAGCAAAAGATTTGGTTTTTTCGTTACCATTGAGCGGCGCGTAAATCAATTTTGTGGCTAGGAAAACAGCGGCAGTCGGCAGTTTGGAAAGCTGAAAAAGCGTTGGCTGGTTGATTTTCGAGGTAACGTTTTCTCGAATCGGATTAACGAAGCGCGTAATCCATTCGTTGTTTTCCGCCCCGTAAACCCAAGCCGACAGTGCGCCGCCTGACTTTACTTTGCTCGCCAGCGAGACAAAAGATTTTTTAGGATCGGGCGTGTGATGTAAAACGCCAACACTAAAGGCATAATCAAACACTTTTTTAAACGGCAGTTTGAAAATGTCTGCTTGAACAATGTGCGCGTTTGGCAAACTTTTTGTTAGTTCAAAAGCCGATTCCACGCCGTCGCCTAAATCAACTCCGACAATTTCTTTCGCGCCCCAAGCCGCACCTAATTTTGTGTGACGACCTTTGCCGCAGCCGCCTTCGAGGATGATTTTATTTTTGAAAAATTCGGATTTGACCGGCTGGAGCCACCCCAAAAACTGCTCGTTATATTTCGGGTCTTCCTGAGTAAAATTTGTCCATTGCCAGCCAAAATTCGCAGCAGTTTCAGCTTTATCCTTTTCAATTTTATCCAATTCGGCAAAACGCGGAACGCCGCGCACAATTGGGAATTCGGCTTGGCAGCTAGCGCAAACAAGTTTGCCAGACAAAATCTCAGCGTCTTCGTGTTTGTCCACGTCGCGCAAACTAATTGCGCCGCCGCAATCGGGGCAAGCCAATAATTCAAGCAGTTTTTCTTTCATTTATGCGGCGAGTTTTGCTGTCTGCAGAGTTTGTTCGAATCTTTCAAAGGCATCGTGCGGAAAAGGCTGTCGCCAGTTTTGCTCAAAAACATCGGTTTCGATGTCTGCACGTAAATGCGCAAACGTGTTGTAAAACGCCACACAGATTTCCGAAACATCTCCTTGGTAAACAAAAGCCAATTCACGCTCTTGTTCGGCGCGGCTAAACGACGGATATTGAAAGATTTCAATTCTGACTGTTCTACCGTCGCGCTTAAAATAAAAATCAAAGGCTTCCGGGTTGCGGCTCCACATAATTACGAATTCATCGGTTGGAGAATCGGATTCAAGCAGCAAAGAAAGTCCGTCAAGGATTTCTGTCAGCGCGTAGGCGTGCGGCGTGTAAGCAGTCGTGGTATGAAACTCCATTGCACCGCCTTTAAAACCGATTGACATCCAACCGCATTGCGGGCTGTTAAAACTGACGGCGAATTTTTCAGAAAAGTTTTCAGGCATTTTTCAACAATTACTCAATAGTAAATCGCAAATTCTCTTAACTATTTAGGATTTACTATTTACTGCGTAATTATGGTAACTTTTACCTCCAAATTCGACAAATTTTTAGGCGAGTAATGAAACAATACTTAAATTTTCTTGAACATATTTTAGAAAACGGTGAGCGACGCAAAGATCGCACCGGGACTGGAACCATCGGCATTTTTGGTTATCAAATGCGGTTTAATTTACAAGCAGGATTTCCCGCCGTGACCACTAAAAAACTGCACTTTCGTTCGATTATTCACGAACTTTTATGGTTTTTACGGGGTGATACTAATGTTAAATATTTGCACGAAAACAAAGTCACGATTTGGGACGAATGGAGCGATAAAAATGGTGACCTGGGACCGATCTACGGCAAACAGTGGGTCGCCTGGGAAGCCAAAGACGGACGTGTGATCAATCAAATTGCTGATGTTATTGCGGAAATAAAACGCAATCCATTTTCGCGGCGATTAATAGTTTCAGCTTGGAACGTCGGAGATTTAAGCGAAATGGCTTTGATGCCGTGTCATCTGCTTTTTCAATTTCACGTTTCCTCTGACGGTAAGCTATCATGCCAGCTTTATCAACGTTCGGCGGATTCTCTGCTCGGAGTTCCGTATAACATCGCTTCGTACGCACTGCTGACGCAGATGATTGCGCAGCAGTGTGATTTAAAATTGGGCGATTTTGTCTGGTCAGGCGGCGATTGCCATATTTATCTCAATCATCTCGAACAAGTCAAATTGCAATTAACGCGCCTGCCTTTTCCGTTGCCGCAACTTGTTATCAAACGTAAACCGGCTTCGATTTTCGACTACCGATTTGAAGATTTCGAAATCGCGGGTTATCAAGCGCATCCGGCTATTGCTGCACCGATTGCGGTTTAAGTAAACGCGGCGACTCAGACACAATTCTTGACAAAGCGAAAACGCAATTTGATTTAGGTTGTCTGACATCAAACGCTGAAAGATAGCCTAATTTGCCCGGCTCTGTTATATTTTTCCGGGCGGGAGCCGAGAATTTCAAATATTTTAAGCTGACAAACTAGTTGAAAGGATTTAATAAAAATATGGAACATGAAGAATATCGCAGAGAGGGTAGCAGTGCGGCAGAAAAATTAACTTATTTGCTGATTGGCGGAGGCATCGGCGCGATAGTGGCGTTGATGTTTGCGCCAAAATCTGGCGTTGAACTGCGCGAAGATATTGCTGATGCAACCCGCAAAGGCGTGGAAAAAGGGCGCGATGCCGCTGTTCAGGTGGGCGCGCGAGCCGGTGAATATTATGAAGTCGCCCGCGACAAAGCCGGCGAGTATTACGATGTGACTCGGACGCGTGCTTCAGAGCTTTACCAAACGGCAGAAGAAAAAGCCCGGCAACTTGCCGAGCAAGCGCGAGAAGTTACCACGGCGCCGCGCAACAATTTATCGGCAGCCATCGAAGCCGGTAAACAGGCTTATCATGAAGAAAAACGTAAAACCGAAGCGGCTTCAATTCCTGAAGGTCGCCCTTCGTATCCAAATGAACTGAGCGAAGGCATCAAAGATTTCTAAACAGTTTTTACCGCTTCTCAAAGTTCCCGCCCGACCCTCAACTAATTTTTCCCGTGGGTCGGACGGGAATACTGTCTGCGCCGTAAATTCTTTTTTGCAAAACTCTAAATCAATTGTAAAATCAGGGTTGAATTTGAGCCGGAGAATTTTTCCCGCTAGTCTAACCCGGCAGTCTTCGGAAAATGGCGGCAAAAGTTTAAGGAGAAAATAACGATGACCGTACTAGCTTTTCAATTAAGTAACGAAACTTTTATGTTTTGGCTTTTGGTGATTATCGCCGTTTGTTTTGCGGTCATGGCATTATCAATGGTGTCAATCGCTTACATGGTTTTCCGCGCAGTCGGCGTGGTCATTCAATTTCAGCAGAAAGCCGAGCCGCTAATACAAGCGGCAAACAATATTGGCTCTCAGGGAAAGGAAATTGC
>JBDTZD010000185.1:0-7233 GCA_040005335.1 Pyrinomonadaceae bacterium
TTCCAATAGATAACCGTTCCGTCCAAATCGGTCGCAATCGCCGCTTGCTCGACCGTATTGAGCAGATGCGCTTGAAATCGTAAGGATTCTTCTGCTTGTTTACGCGTTGTAATGTCAAGAAACGTTAGCACCACGCCGCTCATTTGGTATGCTGCGGTGCGATACGGCAGAACGCGCATTAGAAGCCAGCGGTCGTCGCTGGTCTGAATTTCACGTTCGACAGCTTGCAGTCGTTCGAGAACAAACTCGCAGTCGTCGTGCAAATTTTCGTAAGCGAATTGCGTGGTGATGTCGGTCAGCGGACGACCCAAATCTGATGGCAGCAAATTAATGATATTGCGCATCGTCGGCGTGAACATCTTAACGCGCAAATTATGATCGAGAAAAATAGTGCCGATGTCGGTCGAAGCCATCAGATTTTGAAAATCGCTGTTCGATTGACTGAGTTCTTCGATTTTGATTTTCAATTCCTGATTGACCGTTACGAGTTCCTCATTGATTGACTGCAGTTCCTCTTTGCCCGTCTCTAGCTCTTCGCCCGACGAGCGCAGTTCCTCGTTCATCGCCTGCAATTCTTCGTTCGATGCTTTGAGTTCTTCGGTTTGCGTCTCGTATTGCTCAATCGAGGAATGAAGCTGCGCTTTGACGCGCATCAATTCGTCTTCAAGCTGCCGCGCGACGGGTTCGTGCGCGGCAAAAACCACTTCCGACTCTTCGGGCGCGTCTTCGGTTTTCTCGAAAAGAACGAGAATAAAGCCGCGAGCTGTATCGTCCGGGCGCAGCACTGGGCGCACTAAAATGTTGATAATCTCGACGCGTCCGTCCATTTTCAGCGGCAAGTTTTTGGCTTCGACGTTGATTCGTTTCTGCACGGCTTGATAGAGCGCGGTGCGCAACTCAAGCCGCAATTCGGGACGAATGACTTTCAGAAGATTATTTGACGGCTCGCCGCCCGGAATCTGCATAAAACGTCCGGCGCGTTCGGACAAATGAATAATCTCGTATTCTTGGTTGACGACAACAGAGGGCGGCGCAAATTGTTCGAGCAGCTGCTGGTGCAAATCGGCGTAAGACAATCGCTCAAGAGCGCGATTTTCTTGTTCCTGATTAGTTTTTAGCGTCGTTTGGGAAGGCTCGAAACGCATCGTCGGAGTCGGCAAATTCGCTGCGGGACGCGGGACGCGCGGTTCGACATTGCGGCTTTGAAAGATGTTGTGTTCCTTGACCAGAGGAGCGAACAAATCAATCGCGCCGTTAATTGATTCGGAGGAGCCTAAAAAAAGAAAGCTGCCTGGATTAAGCGCGAAATGAAAAGTTTCCATCGCCCTTTTCTGCGCCGCGCTATTGAGATAAATCAGCATATTGCGGCACGTCGCCAGATCGAGATGCGAAAACGGCGGGTCTTTGAGGACGTTGTGATGGGCAAACAAAACCATCTCGCGTAATTCGCGACGAACGCGATAGCCGTCATCCTCTTTGGTGAAAAAGCGGCGCAGACGTTCAGGCGAAACATCCGCCGCGTCATTGAGCGTGTAAAAGCCGTCGTGCGCCGTTGCAATCGCTGCTTCGTCCATATCGGTGGCGAAAATCTGAACTTCCGGCGCACCACCTCCGCCGAGCGTGTGTTCGGCAATCATCATTGCAATCGAATACGCTTCCTCGCCCGTTGCGCAGCCCGCGACCCAGACGCGAATCTGGTCGCCCGCCCTTTTATCGTGAACAATGCGCGGAATTATATCGTTTTCCAACGCCTCAAACGCCGTCTTGTCGCGGAAAAAATTTGTTACCGAAATCAGCAAATCTTTCAATAAAGACTGCACTTCTTCCGGTTGCTCGCGCAGAAAAGCGGCGTATTCGGGGATGCCTGAAAGATTGCGGACGTTAATCCGCCGTTCGATGCGGCGCAAAACCGTCGGACGTTTGTAATTGGTAAAATCGTGTCCGGTGGAGACGCGCAACTGCGTGAAAATATCGCGCAGTGCTTTTTGCAATTCTTCGGGCAGCGATTCCTGCTCAGCGGGAATCGCAACAGTTCGACGATTTTCCTTGTAAGCAATGATTTTCGCCGGAATCTCAGCGACGTTCAAAACCTCATCAATCAGATTGGTAGCAATCGCATTGCGCGCCATATCGTTATATTCGGCTTCGCGCGGATTCTGCACGAAAACAACGCCGCCATTTTCCTTAACGCGCTTTAAGCCCATTGAACCGTCCGCGCCTGTTCCCGACAAAACGACGCAAACGGCTTGCTCATGGTGGGTTTCCGCCAATGTGCGAAAGAAAATATCTACCGGCGCGCGGCGTTCTTCGATTGTATTTATCGGCGACACGACAATGTGACCGTCAGCCATTGAAAGACTCAGATTTGGCGGCACCACGAAAACGTGGTCGGGTTCGACTTTTACTCGCTCAGTGACCTGCGTTACCGAAATTTGCGCGGCCGTCTGCAAAACTTCCGCAAGGCGGCTCTCATGGTCGGGAGAAAGATGCAGGATAACGACATACGCCGCGCCGGAATCGGCAGGAACATTTTCAAAAAAAACTTTGAGCGCCTGAATGCCGCCGGCGGATGCGCCGATCCCGACGATTAAAAAATCATCGCAATCGGGTTTATTCGACGAGCCATTCTCAGATATCTTTTTTGAGGATTTAGATTTTTTCATATCGCTAAATTGCACGATACACCAATCTATTAAATTATCTTTCTTCGAGCAGCATCACGCTTTCCTCAACGCCGCGAATCGCGCTCCACAAACTGTCTTCGATTTTTTCAGTAACGCCGCCAAAAGAGCGTCAGCGGAAAATGCGTGTCTGGTATGACAGCGAAAACGAACTCGCTCGCCGTCTTTGAGCGCTGAAAGAACGCCGTGATATTCCGGGCAAGTGTAAGGCATTAATTCGCCGAGTTTCATAACGCCCGATTCAAACGCGTTGTCTTCAGCCGCAATTCAAATTTCAATTTCCGTTTTTTCGTTTTCCGTGTCAACTATCATAGCTATCTCAGGAGTTTCAGCAACATGTTCTTTGCTTAATCTAACGAGCAAATCAGCCATTTCGGAAATAGGAATGCTGTAATCAACCATTACTTCGCGCATTGCTCCTTCTGCCATATATCTATAGACGTGAATGACAGTATGGCTTGGGTGAATGTTCAGAACATTCACCCGTTTTTTATTGTCATTGAGCTTTTATGCTTAAAGTTGCGTTATTAACGTTAAAATAAGTTTGCCTGAACCGTTTAAACTTGAGTGTAATCGGTCAAAGACGTTTTATCTCCGAGAACCGAATTTGCACCTACGTGGGCAAAACGTCCAATGTGACAGCCGCGCCCAATGACTGCATCTGTAACGACGGCGTTTGCGTTGATACGCGTATGCGACCAGATGACGGAATTTTTGACGACGGCTTTTTCTTCAACGTAAACGCCAGCGCCGAGCACTGAATTAATAATTTTGGCGCCCGGTTTAATTACGCAGTCGCTCGAGATAAGCGATTTTTTATCTACATCGGCGGTGTGAGCAATGTCGCCGCGCTCGCCGCTTCCGTCAGGCGGAAAGTTTTTAATTTTACCGTCCAGCAAATCCATATGCGCTTGCCAATAACGCTCAGGCGTTCCGATGTCAAGCCAGTAACTATCTTTGGCGATAAAGGCAAAAAAGCGTTCTACTTTTTCAAGCAGAGCCGGAAATAAATCGTATTCAAATGAATAATTTATGTTTTCGGGAATAAAATCCAGAATCTTGGGTTCTATAATGTAAATCCCCGCATTAACTGTTTTTATTGGCTGATCTTTGAGATCATCGGGTTTCGGTTTTTCCAGGAATTGCTCGACGCGCCCGTCAGCGGCGGTTGTGACTAAACCGTAAGTCGCCGGATTTTCGACCGGTGTCAGAACTATCGTCGCCATCGCCTCGCGTTTCTTATGAAATTCGATGACCGAATTCAGATTAATATCGGTTAAAATATCACCGTTAAAAACCACTGTGGTAGTTTTAAGAAAATCGGCGGCGAATTTGTAAGCTCCGGCTGTTCCCATCGGATGCGGTTCGGTGAGGTAGCGGAGTTTGACTCCAAACTCGGAACCATCATCTAAAACTTGCTCGATTTTATCCGGCTGGTAATTGAGCGAAAGCGTCACGTCAATAATTTCGGCTTGTTTTAGAGTCTCGATTTGTGTCAGCAAAAATGGACGATTACCAAACGGGACAATCGGTTTCGGCGTATAAACTGTTAATGGACGAAGACGTGTTCCTTTGCCTCCGGCTAAAATTAACGCTTGCATAATGGGCAGAAAAATCCTTATGAATGTGCGAGTTTTTTACAAAAATAATGCATTGAGTCTAGCATTTGCCGCCGTCACCTGTCATTTACTAGAAACAAGGCGCGGGCAGCTTTGAGGAAGGGGAATATTTTCCTTCGGAATGGCTTAATATTTGACAAAACGCTGTAATTAAACTATGTTCAGGATGTTTTGGTTTTGACGAAAACCTATTTCATCCCTCCATTTTTAACACTCGTTGAGTGCATTTTGAAAATCCTTAAAGCAGCCTCGGAACCAGAGTTTGAGAAAACATTTTATTATTTATCTATTATGAACCAAACACTTTTTAGATTTGCCGCCGGAGCCCGGGGCATCGGTTTAACATTAAGTTTAATCCTCATCGTCTCAAACGGCTTGGTTTTAGCCGCTCGCCACATCGAGGTTAAAGTCGAAATTCAAAGCACCGCGTCGGTTTCCGACGGGCAAAACGGTGCGCTTGTCGAATGGCGGTCTTCATTTGAGATTGGTAATTTGGGTTACAACGTGTACCGCTTGCAAAACGGCGAGAGAGTTCAAATCAACCCGAGTCTGATTCCCGGTTCGGTCTTTAACGCTGGGCAGGATCAGCCGCTCTACGGCAAATCGTATTCATTCTTTGACGAAAAAGGTTTGCCGGGTTCAGAGTATGAAATCGAAGCTGTGACGGTTGACAACGAACATCAAAGTGTCACAGTCAAAACTCATTACGACGCGAAAACGCTCGTGCGGCGCGCCGGGAGCGCGGCAAAAAATTCTGAAGAATTTTTATCCTCCAAAGCCACTCAAAAACTATTTGGACAGCGCGAAAATCCGGCGACAATCAAAATCAAAGACGGCGTGCTTTCAGCCGAGCCGCGAATCCAAGCCGACAGCGTGCAGCAACGCTGGGTTGCCGCGCAGCCAGGTTTAAAATTTGCGATTAAAACAAACGGTTTGTACCGAGTCTCGCGCCAACAGTTGGCCGACGCCGGTTTTGATACGAATATTCCGACAATCAACTGGCAGCTTTACACTGATGGAGTTGAGCAAACTATGCTCTTAACCGGAGATAACAACGGCGGCGTTTTGGGCGCCAATGGCTATCTCGAATTTTATGGTTTCGGGGTTGATAAACTTTATACCGACACGCAGGTTTTTTACCTTGTCGTCGGAACTGCGCCGGGCAAGCGAATGCTGAATTCCATCGGTCGCAAAAACCTCAGGGTGCTCGCGCCATCCTTTCAAACCGTCGCTCAGTGCCGGACATCGGTGGCAGCGCAATGTAACCGACCGACAACATTTACTTCCGATATCATAAACGGCGCGGCGGAAAACTTTTTTGGCGATGTTATTTATAACTCGCCGGTCAATATTACAATCAACACGCCATTTGTTGACGCAACCGCCGCGCAAGCCATCATTGACGTTTCAATTCAGGGATTTTCGTTTAATCCGCCGACTCATAATTTCGAGGTTTTATTAAACGGAACCGTCATTGGAACAGTTTCCGGGAGCGGACAAAATGTGATGCGCGCAAGTTTTACCGTTCCGGCTGCATTGCTGCAAGAAGGAGCTAACGTTGTCCGTCTCAACTCGACTGTTTTTAACTCGGTTACTTTGCTGGAATATGTCCGCATCCACTACGCTCGCCGCTTTGTAACTGCAAATGACAGATTATTGTTTACGACGGCGTATTATCGCACCACGCAGATTGATGGATTTACCGATGCAAGCGTGCGTGTTTTTGATGTCTCCGATCAAAATAATGTCAAAGTCGTAAATAGCATTGTGACTAATAACGGAGCCACCTTTACGGCTTCGGTTCCAGCTACGCTGCAGCGCCTGATGTACGCTGTCACGGACGGGGCAGTATTGACTCCGGCGGCTATTACGGCAAACATTCCTTCAAACGTTTACGATACGGCTCAGAACAAAGATTTAATAATCGTCACTTACAAAGATTGGCAAACGCAGGCGGACGCGCTGGCGGTTTACCGTCAGAATCAAGGTTTGAGCGTGGCGGTCGTCAACGTCGAAGATATTTTTGATGAATTCTCTTTTGGCGCTCCAACGCCAGCGGCTCTGCGTGATTTCTTCGCGCGCGCGCTACCTCGTTACGCTCTGCTCTTTGGCGATGCCACACAAGATCCGCGCAATTATCAAAGCAGCACAGTCAATTATGTCCCGACGGCGCTGATTGATACTAACTACGGCGAGATCGCTTCGGATGAAGTGCTGGGCGATTTTGCCATCGCGCCGGGAAATCAACTTTGCGCTGTCTCTGCCGGAGGAGATTGCGTCTCGGAATTTCCGATTGGCAGATTGTCCGTCCGCAGCGCGGCTCAAGCACAAACTCAGATTGATAAGATTATCAGCTTTGAGCAAACAGTAACGGCTGGAGAAACGTTTTCGCGCGGAGTTTTATTTGTTAACGATTACGTTAACGGTTATAACTTTGCCGCGACCAATCAAGCGTTGGCGGCCAGACTGCCTTTGAACACGCCAATTCAAATTACCGGCGCGGTTGCCAATCCTTCGTCCGCACAGCTCGCTCAAACGCGTGCCGAGATCGTCTCGCGAATCAATGATGGTCCTTTTATTGTCGGCTATGCCGGACACGGTTCAAATACAGGCTGGTCGTTCCCTGACATTTTTCCAACCGCCAGCTCGCAATCATTAACCAACGCTAACAAACTGTCAATATTTTTAACGTTAACCTGTTTAAATGGAGCTTTCGCCGATTTTCAGCGCGACCCCAGTCTGGCTGAAAGTTTGATGCGCAATCCAAACGGCGGGGCGGCGGCGGTGTGGGCTTCGAGCGGGCTGACGGTTGCGCCCGGACAGGACATTATGGCAAATGATTTTTATGATTTGCACCGACAAGCGAGCGTTGGCACGAGAATCGGTGATTTGACCAAAGAAGCTAAACTTGAAACCACCGATAACGACGTTCG
>JBDTZD010000209.1:0-2176 GCA_040005335.1 Pyrinomonadaceae bacterium
TGGCTCGGACAAGTGGTTTCTGAACTTGGCAACTGGTTTAATTTTATTGCCGGACTGGGCTTAGTGCGCGTCGTTTCGGGTGCTTCGCCGGAGGTGGCGACGATTTTGCTGTTGATGCGTACTGCGCCGTTTTCGCTTTGTGCGCTGTTTGCCGGAGCATTGACGCTGCGTTGGTCGCGCAAATCCGTTCTGCTCATTACAGATTTGCTGAGAGCGGTGGTCGCGCTTGGATTTCTTCTCGTGCATCGCCCGCAGGATTTGTGGATTGCCTATCTCTGCACGGCTCTGCTCTCAATTTTGACAGCCTTTTTTGAAGCCGCCAAAAATGCCGCACTGCCAAACGTGACGGGCGAAGAAGGACTGCTCGCAGGTAACGCGCTGATGTTTTCATCAAGATTTTTGCTGATGAGTCTCGGCGCGGCTTTGGGGGGTTGGGCTTCGGCGTTTTTCGGTTACAACATTGCGTTTATTATTAATGCCGTGTCGTTTGTCGTTTCGGCGTATTCGGTCTGGCTTGTGCCAAGCGCAGCGATGCATGAACCCGCCACATCTGATTTATCGCTCGAAGCCGTCGAAGCGGCTGTCTCGTCAGTCTTTGCCGACATGAAAGAAGGGTGGAGCTTTATTCGCCATCAACCGCTGGTGCTGACGATTATTGTCATGAACGTGATTTGGGCAATTGGCGGAGGCGCGATTAATATTGTCGCCGAACGTTTGGGAGGCGTGGTTTTCGCTGGCAGAGACGGTTTGTCGGCAGATTCGGCGGTTGCTGTGCTCTATACGGCAGCCGGAGCGGGTTTATTTATTGGCATGATACTCGCGCATAGCACGGACGAATTTGTCCGTCGTCGCAATTTGCTGATTCCGTTTATCGGTTGGTTTCTGGTGCTGCAAGGCGTTTTGTATGCCATTGCAGGTCAAATGCCGAATTTATGGCTGGTGGCGTTTATGATGCTTGTTTCGCGCGTCGTTCTCGGAGTCGAATACGCCGTGCAGGAAACAATTTTAATGAAAACCATTCCAGACAGTTTGCGCGGGCGCGTGATGACAACTGACCGTGCTGCGGAGATTTCTGTATTCAGTGTGTCAAGTGTGGCGGCAGGCTGGAGTTTGAATGCAATTTCGCCGCAGACATTAACTGTATTCTCCGGTTTGATTTCAGGTGTTTCAGGCATTTTTTGGCTCGTGCGCGCGAAACGCGGACGACCTACAGCAGCAACGCTCGATTCAAATCAATTGGTTGAGGTTAAAACTTAAAGACGGTAAGAAAAAAATACTCAAAATCAGTTTATTTTACGATCTTTGAATTGTTCGTAAAGCTCCGTGTGTCGGCTCGTTAAAGGCAATTTACGCCCATTGATAAATAAATGCAAAACGTGCGTTGTTGGTTCAAGAATGTCACCATCCGTGACCACGATGTTGGCAATTTTGCCCGTTTCGATTGAGCCTAATTTGTCCGACACGCCTAAAATTTGTGCCGGATAGAGCGTCACGGCTTTGAGCGCATCTTCTTTGGAAAGTCCGTAGGCCGCACTCATACCCGCTTGATACGGCAAATCGCGTGAATTTGCGCCGTTATCGCCGGTCGCCACGCAGTATTTAACTCCCGCCTGCTGCAATTTTCCGGCGACGGCAAACAAAGTGTCATAGTAATCGTCGTCACGCGCTGGCAAGCTCCAAACGCCGGTTAAAATGACCGGAATATTTTTTTGTTTGAGCAAATCCGCTGCTTTAGCGGCGTCGTTACCGCCGACAATAATCGCTTTGAGTTTTAATTCGTCGGCGAATTTGACGGCATTGCGAATATCAGTTTCGCGGTCAACTGCAAACATGACGGGTTTCTCACCGCGAGTGTATGGAACGAGAGCCGCGAGTTTTAAGTTGACTGAGGGACGCGGCAGTTTGTTATCTGCAGCGTAGGCATCCTGGGCTTTAGCGTAGGCTTCAGCGTCCTTGAACATTTTACGTAAATCTTCCAAGCGTTTATCGCGACGCTTGACCGCCTCGCCAAACTCAATTGGCGGCTGTCTAAAACCGCCGCTGAAAGTTGAAACGCGCGGGAAATTAACTACTAAACCAAAAACAGGCGTAATCGCCATTTCATCCGGGGTTGAACCAACTAGATTGATAACGGCGGCTTGCCCGGAAATTACGCCGCCCGAAGGCATTGAAAGAG
>JBDTZD010000372.1:0-7229 GCA_040005335.1 Pyrinomonadaceae bacterium
CCGTGATTTTTCTAGTCAGCGGCGCAAATGCAACAACTTACTTTACCGGAACTCTCAGCTCGGCGCAGGAAGTTCCGACGAACGCCTCAACAGCAGTGGGTTTTGGACGCGTAACGCTCAACGATGCCGAAACTCAAATCACAGTTTCACTGACATTTTCCGGTTTGAGCAGCAATCAAACCGCTTCGCACATTCACGGTGCGGCACCTCCCGGCGCAAACGCGCCCGTGCTTTTTAATATTGGTTCGCAAGGCGCGACGAGCGGCACTTTTACCGCTCTGGGATTTGCGGTGACGCCGGCGCAGGTAGCGGATTTAAAGGCAGGTCTGTTTTATTTCAATGTTCATTCGACGAACCTTCCAGGCGGCGAAATTCGCGGACAAATTGGGCTTGACTCACCATTCGTCTCCACCTTTAGCAGTAATCAGGAAGTGCCGCCCAGCGGCACCGCTGCCACCGGATCCGGCAACGTCAGTTTGAACGCGACTGGAACCCAAATTATTGCATCGCTTCAGTTCAGTGGCTTGAGCAGTAATCAAACCGCTTCGCATATTCACGGCGCTGCCAGTCCTGGCGCTAATGCGCCAGTCTTGTTCAACATCGGTTCGCAGGGCATGACGAGCGGCAGCTTTGTTGATTTGTTCTTTAGCGTCACGCCCGCTCAGGTTGCACAGCTCAAAACCGGTCAATTTTATTTTAACGTTCACTCGGTTAATTTCCCGGGCGGTGAAATTAGAGGACAGATTCAGCGTCGCCGCAGCACTGTGCTTGATTTCGACGGCGACTCGAAAACCGACTACATAATAGCCCGTAACAACGCTGGGACAAATTCGATTGATTGGTTTATTTTAAATAGCGGCGGTGGTTATATAAGCTTTCCGTTGGGATTATCAAGTGATTTCGTCAGCGGTCGCTTGATGGGCGGCGATTTTGACGGCGACGGCAAAGACGATGTCACGATTTGGCGTAGCGCGCCAGCCGATCAAGCCGCGTTTTACATTCTTTTAAGCAGCAATAACACAGTTCGCACCGAACTTTTCGGGCAGGCTGGCGATGATCCGCGGATGATTGCCGATTATGACGGCGACGGCAGAACCGATCCGGCGGTTTGGCGTTCCGGAGCGCAGGCGTTTTTGTATTGGCGACCAAGTGCCAACAATGCGGCTCAAAATATTACCGGATTTCAGTGGGGTACGTCCGGCGATTTTGCCAGCCCCGGCGATTATGACGGTGATGGCAAAGGCGATATTTGCGTGCAACGAAGCACTAACGTTTATTGTCTTGACTCCACCGCCGGATTCAAAGCATATTCGTACGGACTCGGATCGGACTTTTTTGCGCCGGGCGATTATGATGGGGATGGCAAAACCGATCTCATGGCAGTTCGCACGATTAGCGGAGTTCGCAATTGGTTTCCGCTCCGCAGTTCGGACAACCGCGTTGAATATATTCAATGGGGATCCGCCACCGGGACGACTCGCGTTCAAGGTGATTACGATGGTGACGGAATTACCGATATTGCTGTTTGGCAAAGCGGATCGCAAGGGCTTTATTTTATTCGCGCTTCCAGTCTGCTAAACACCGGCAACCCGTTGCAAGTTGCGTATTGGGGAACAACCGGAGACATTCCTGTTAACGGCTACAATGTGCGTTAGCTTGATCTGTTGCGGAAATTAGCCACATCTGTCGAAAAAGGGATTGAAGATTAATTTCTTAATCCCTTTTTTTATTCAAATTGCTGCAAAACTGTGCAGTTTAGGGAAGCGCGTCAATTTGTTTTGCCAGCGCAAAATCGTTTTCGGTTAAACCTTCGGCGTCGTGCGTTGTCAGGGCGACTTCAGCGTAACCATAACCGAAAATAATATCCGGGTGATGATCAGCGGCTTCGGCAATGGCTCCGACGCGGTTGACAAAATCGAGAGATTGTTTGAAATCATCAAACTCGTATTCTTTTGTAATAAAATCGTCCTGCACTTCCCAATCGTTTAAGGTTTCGAGCGCAGCTGCAATTTGCTCTTCGTTTAGTTTTTCCATATTCATTTTTGTCCCTTTTTGGTTATACTTTAGAAATCATTCTGGAATCTTGAGTCAGAAATATCAAATTTATGAGGTTTTGTTTATCATTTTTTACGCTTGCATTTTCAATTTTTTGTTTGGCGGCTTGCAGCAATCAGAACAATCCAAGTCCGACCACGACAATGAATTCGCAAGTTGCTGCCATGCAGAAAAACGATTTGACAGCGATGCGCTCAAATTTCTCGCAAGGAACGCTGAAAATGTTTGAAAAAGCAGCGCAGGCTCAAAAAATTTCGTCCGATGAAGTTCTGGCAAGTATCAGCCGGCAGAATAATGCTACTAACAAAGAAGGTGCGGCTGAAACGCGCAATGAGCAAATCATTGGCGACGCGGCAACACTTGAAATCAAAAATCCTGTGACGGGAGGGTGGGACAAAATTCCGTTTGTCAAAGAAGAAGGACGCTGGAAAATTGCGCTTGATAAATTTATGGAAGATATTCTCAAACAAACGGAAGAACCGGCAGCACAATAAAAATCAGGAGAACTTTGTGGCAATTATCAAACCTTTCCGGGCATTGCGTCCCTCGCCTAAAGAAGCAGCGCAGGTGGCAAGCGTTCCGTATGATGTCGTCACGAGCGCCGAAGCCCGAATTCTGGCTTCCGAAAGTCCGCACAATTTTTTGCGCGTCACGCGGTCGGAAATTGATTTGCCGGAAGAGACTGACATTTACGCGGAGGATGTTTATCAACGCGCCCAAGAAAATCTTGAAAAGCTGCAAAAAGACGGCGTGTTAATCGAAGAAAATGCTGCTAACTTTTACATTTATCGGTTGATAACGGGTAATCAAATGCAAACCGCTGTCGTCGCGCTTTGCTCGATTGATGAATATGACAACGATCAAATCAAGAAACACGAAAAAACGCGCCCCGACAAAGAAAACGATCGCACCAAACATATCGTTACGACGGGAGCGCAGACGGGTTTGATTTTCCTCTGCTATCGCGGAACCGAAACGATTAACAAACTTGCTTCAACAATCACAACGACCGCGCCGCTTTACGATTTTACGGCGACTGACGGCGTTCAGCATACAATTTGGCGCTTTGCCGAAACTGCCAATTTAGAATCAGCTTTTGCCCAGGTTCCGGCGCTTTATATTGCCGATGGACATCATCGCGCTGCGAGCGCGAGTCGCGCTCGGAGAATTTTAAAAGAACAGAATAACGGTGCAGACGGCGATTATGATTATGTCGTCGCGGCTTTGTTTCCCGCCGAGGAGCTCAAAATTCTGGCTTACAACCGCATTATTAAGGACTTAAATGGTTTGAGCGACGAAGATTTTCTGGAGCGTTTAGGAGAAAGTTTTATCGTTTCAGACGCACCAGTTCACGTTCCCGAACAAAGAGGCGAGTTTTGCATGTATCTGAGCGGCAAATGGTACAAACTTCGCTTTGCGGTTGTTTTTTTTCGCGCTCCTGATGCAATTGACGCGCTTGATGTCAGCATTTTGGAGAAATATATTCTCGCGCCGATTTTAGAAATCAAGGACGTTCGAACCGACAAGAGAATTGATTTTATCGGCGGAATTCGCGGCACAAAAGAGCTCGAAAGAATGGTTAATGCGGGACAAGCGAGAGCGGCTTTTTCTCTTTTTCCGACGACCGTTGAGGATTTATTAAAGGTTTCGGATGACGGAAGCGTGATGCCGCCCAAATCAACCTGGTTTGAACCGAAATTGCGTGACGGCTTATTAATCCACACGTTTGATGTTTGAAACAACGCGTCTAATTTTGCGCCCGTTTGAAGATGCTGATGTTGACGCGATTGCCGTCATGCGTGCTGACCCGAAGTTTATGCGTTATATCAAATCAACCGAGACGCGCAAACAATCAGTGTCATGGATGCAGTTAGTTTCGCGTTACTGGCAAACTGACAATTACGGTTTTTGGGCAGTAGTTTTAAAAGAATTAAATGTGACAATCGGCTGGAGCGGAACCTGGAATTTGCCGGATACAAAGGAAAAAGAAATCGGCTTTGCGATTGCGCCGCCGTTTTGGGGGAGAGGTTTAGCAACCGAAGCCGCCACCGTAGCGCTCCTCTATAGTTTTGAAAATCGTTGTGGGTCGAAAACCGTCGCCGTTGCAAGGCCTGAAAATTCAGCTTCGCGGCGCGTTATGGAAAAACTTGGAATGAAATTTGAAGACGAACGTTATTTCAAATCTTACGGTCTGAAGCTTGTTTATTATTCAGTAACAAAGGAAGAATATGCTCGAAACGGAAAGATTGCGCTTTCGCAAACTAACTTGGGATGATTTGGACGAAATGGTCGAAATGCGTTCGGATCCGGATGTCGCTCGCTATATGGGCGGTGAAAAAATACGAACGCGCGAATTTAACGAAACTCGTTTGAAGTTTTATCTCGAATGCTATGACAAATTTGGTTTTGGCATGATGGCGACGATTTATAAACCCGATGATAAATTGATCGGCTGGTCCGGACTGCAACCGCTCGAAGACACGGGCGAAGTTGAGGTTGGCTATGGCATGATTAAAAAATATTGGGGACGCGGAATCGGCGAAGAAGCGGCTCGCGCTTGGCTTGATTATGGATTTAGAGTGGCAAATCTCGAACGTATTGTCGCGGTAGCTTCGCCCGAAAACACAGGCTCATGGCGCATCATGGAAAAATGCGGGATGAAGTACGAAAAAACTGAAAAGCACTACGGCGAAAATCTGGTTTTCTACGCCGTTGCCCGAGACGAATTTTTGCTGCACAATGCGCTTGCCTAAATTCAGAACCGCCTGCGGTAGCGGGCGGCTGAGGTTACGATACCTAAATCGCCCGCTACCGCAGGCGGTTCCGACTTCGCATCTTAGGAGAATGTATGAACTTCAATAAATTACCTTTTGCTTTATCTTCAATTTTCATTGTTATTATTTTCACTACAACCGTTTTTGCCCAGGACGAACAATATCAGGTTTCGATCAAGCGTTTTCAAGCGTCGCGCAGCCGCCTTTTTAAAACTGAGAAGGAATCTCCTCTCAAAAAGAAATATCTTAAAGATTTTGGCAGTTTATCGTACTTCGACGTTAATCAAGCGTATCGCGTGACGGCGCGCTTCATCCCCGCCGCAGACCAAACGCCTTTTGAAATGCCGACTTTTTACAATAATCGCAGCATCAAACATATCAAACGTGGGACGCTCCAGTTCACCTTGAACGGTAAAGAATACACTCTCAGTGTTTATCAACGCGCCCCGCAACTCGATGGCAAGGAAAAAGTCGCGAGCAGTTACGCTTTTGTGCCGTTCCGCGATATGACCAACGGCAGCGACACCTATGAAGGCGGGCGTTATATTGATTTGGCGAAAACCGTCCCCGAAACCATAACGCTTGATTTTAATCTTGCTTACACGCCCGATTGCGCTTACAACAATCACTTTATCTGCCCCGTTCCGCCCGACGAAAACCGTCTCGACACGCGGGTTGAAGCCGGCGAGAAAATTTACACGGAAGCCATTGATACTAAAGCGAAAAAATAATATGGAGCGAGACCCGGTAAAAATCGTTCTGGCAATTGTTTTAGCGCTCTACTTTTTGTGGTGCGCTTACGATCCGTTCAACGCCGTTTTTTTGCACGGTGTTAATCTTGCAATTCACGAAACCGGTCATCTGCTGTTTCGCCCGTTTGGAGAGTTTTTGATGGTAGCGGGCGGCTCGATTTTTCAAGTGTTGATGCCGCTCGTCTTTTTCGGTTATTTTCTCTGGAACGACAAACCGTATTCTGCCGCGATTGTCTTGTTTTGGGTTGGGCAGAGCATCACGGATGTTTCAGTTTACGCCGCCGATGCGGTTGTCATGCAACTGATGTTAACGAGCGGCTTAACCGGAAGCGAAGGCGGTTTTCACGATTGGAATTATCTTCTAAGCGCGACCGGCTTGCTCGGTCAAACCAAAGTTATCGCCGGGCTGATCCGTTTTAGCGGCACGGCAATCATTATTTTGGGCGCAGTCGGTGCTTTTTTGTACGCGACAAAGGGCGAAAAAATACTTTCTGACTTTAGCGAATAAAACTTGCGATGAAAACGACCTTAATTACAGGCGCATCTGGCGGGATTGGCGAAGCATTTGCGCGGAGACTTGCCTCCGAAAAGCACAATTTATGTCTCGTAGCACGTTCGGGCGATAAACTTTCGGCATTGTGTGACGAACTAAAATCCAAGCACGACATCGAAGCCAATTTTGTCGCGCTTGATTTAACGGCTCATCAGTCAGATGCAATTCTATTTGAGGAAACTGAAAAGCGCGGCTTGCAAATCGAATGGTTGATTAACAACGCCGGATTCGGCAATTTCGGCGATTTTGCTAATAACGATTTAGAAAAAGAATTGGCGATGATTGATTTGAACGTTCGCGTTCTAGTCGCCTTAACACACCGCTATTTGCAGCCGATGCGGGCGCGCAAAGGCGGCGTGATTATCAACGTTTCTTCGACCGCGAGCTTTCAGCCCGTTCCGTTTATGGCAACTTATGCGGCAACCAAAGCGTTTGTCACTTCCTTTTCAGAGGCTCTGTGGGAAGAAAATCGGCAGTTTGGGATCAAAGTTTTAGCGCTCTGTCCGGGCGGGACCGAAACAAATTTTTTTAATGCTGCTGGTGTTAACGGTGAGAAATTGCCAATGCGCGGGCTGGAAACGCCGGAAGCAGTGGTTGAAACGGCTATGCAAGGGATTGCGGGCGGAGATAGTCACGTAATTTCGGGTTGGGGGAATTATTTTCTCGCAAATGCCGGAAACATTGTGCCTAATTGGTTAATTGCCAGAACGATAGGAAGTTTTTTGCGTTCTCGAGCAGAAAAAAGTAGATAAAATCATCAACATAATCTGACGCACAATTTTATGTTCCGCTAATAATTATTCGAAATCATAATTCATTTTGAGGTTCTTAATTAAACCGGAAAACTTTTCTCTTCATCTCTCACAATGGCATAACACTGACAAGCCGCAGTTTGTAAAGCTGCGGAATTGATGATTGAGATATTGCCGCGACTATAGTTGATAATTTCTTTTTGCTGGAAAGAAGTAGCAGCCTTGTTGACGGCTTCGCGGCGGACGCCGAGCATATTTGATAAAAAGTCCTGCGTGATTTTAAATTCATCCCGTTCCATTCGGTCTCGCGTCATCAAGAGCCAACGGGCAAGACGCGCTTCGA
>JBDTZD010000244.1:0-7221 GCA_040005335.1 Pyrinomonadaceae bacterium
AACATTAGCCTTTAAGCGCGTCTTGAAAAACTTCTCCGTACATTCGCTGTTCTGCTTGGGCTCTGGCTTGACAGGCGAGCCGAAACGCTTCTTTTTCGCTGAATTTTTCTACTGCAAACGAACGATATTGTTGTTTGCCGTTTTCAACCCAAGTCGCGCTCCAGGCAGTTTCCCTGCGCCGAACGCCGGTAATGCCGCTGGTGTTATTTTTCATTAACTTTTTGAGCGGGTTGCGGGCTTCGGGCATGTTTTGAATTTCGCGGAGTTTTTCTTCGCGCCACTTTCGCGCGGCGGCAAGCGCTTGGCGTTCGCCGTTGCCGAGAGCAAAGACTTTTTGAAATTCAAAATCTTTAAATTTTAAATAAGCCCGGATGCCTTTGTGCGAAGGATAGTTGACGCGGTAAATGCCGCGTTCGATTCGCGTTGAACCTTTTTCTGGAAGTTTGTTTTGCTCGCTTCTGGTTGGCTTGACTGCTGACATAACTTAATAAGATTTTTTTATTCTATCACGTTGAGTGGATTCAGAGGAAAATGCCGAAAAATAAAGGCGACATTCAATAAATTCAATTCACTAAACGCCAAAACATCCGGTTGTCGCAAAGCCAGAAAGCTGACCAGGTGAAATTAGGTAATTTCACCTGGTCAGCTTTCTGGCTTTAATCGAAAATTGCGCTACGCAACTCTGCCTTGAGCGCGAGCAACGATGTTTGTCGGATAGTTACCAATTTCAGCGTATTTCTGGGCGGCAATGTTTGGAAAGTAACGCGCTGCGGCAAGTCCGAGCGGCGAATTTGTTCCGCCTGCCTTTAAGTTATCCCAAACCGAGGCATAACGACGCGCAAAACTAACGGCTTCAGCGCCGAACATTCCGCGCGAGCGCGCTGTTTCTAAACCAGCACGATATGCGTGTCCCATTGCGACTGCGACCGTCGCTTCACCACCGTTATAGGCGGCGGTGACAAATTTCCAAAACTCTATCCCGGTTGGCTGACCGTAGCGCGAAAAAGCTATTTCAGACAATCTTTGCGCTTTAATGGCCAGTAGGCGCGCCGCGCCCGGAATCGCTTTGGTCGGGTCTAGTCGTTCATCAGATTCGCTTCCGGCGATCCCAACCTGTAATCCGACTTCGCGGGCGGCGGTCCGCCCAAATTGGGCGATTCCGGCGTAACCGTAAGAATTAATAACTTTAGTGTTAAAGTTTGATTCCTGCGCGAGGAGACTTTTTAAGATGACCGGAGAGAGACCCGGACAATTTTCCACAGCTCCGGCGATAATATCGTCAAACCGCGTCGTGTAATTTCCGAGACTTCCGTGATTAATGCGAAAGTTGCTGGCAGTATCAACCGCTTTGCTGAAATCTGCTTTACCAGTGCCGTCGAGCGCGCCGCCGAGCACGTTTGCGCCGAGGTAATCACCGATTTCATTAACTGTCGGGTGAACCAGATACGCACTAATGCTGTTCCATTCGTCAAGCAAATTTTGATACTCATGCGTCAGCGGAACGCCTTTCATTTCCGGATGGCGGGCGTAAAAAATTAAGTCAGTCAATGCCCAAGGATCAGTGATACCGCCTTGAATTGCTTTGACAAGCGTTTTTAATTCTTCAATCGTGCGTTTCCGCAGCCATGATTCCTCGCTTAAATTTTGTTCGGTTTCATGCTGCGCGGTTTGGGTTTGCGAAGATACTGATGGTTGCTCGTCCAGCTCATTTTTACCACGCAAATCGAAAATTTTACCGCTTTTTGGCGAAGAACCGGGACGCAACAACCGTTCGTCGCGCACTATCGGCGGCACTAAAGCATTGGGGTTAATTTTATTGTTACCGGACATAGATTTTCCTCAATCTCAAAAAAAGTTAGATACGTTGTTCAGTTCGGCAACTGAAGTTTATTCTATTTCGGATCGCCAGTCTGTTGCTTTTCCAACATATCTTTAAGTGACAACAAAGCTGCTCGCGCCCGTCTAGTTGAAGCTCGCTTTCCTTCCGGGTCAAGTTCGATTGCCTGTCGTAAATCCGCGACCGCTTCTTTGACCTGACCCTGCGATAAACGAATTTCACCGCGCCCGGCTAAAGCATCAACATTCGCAATATTATACTGCAAAGCCGAATCGAATTCTTTCAGAGCCTCATCGGTTTTCCCCAAACGCATCTGCACCGATCCCAGATGACAATGAAAAACACTGTCGTAAGGATCGGCGGCAACCAGCCCTTGATATATGTCGTGAGCCTCTTCAAGTTTACCTGAATTCAGCAACTGATATGCTTGTTGAGCAATAACATAAAGTTCTTTTTTGCTCAAACCCGCATATTCCGCCAGCGTGATTTGTCCGCCTGCCAAGAGCGCCGCCCACTCGGATTGCTGAACTTCGTCTGGAACATTTCCAACCCAGTTTTTTTCCATATTTTTAAACTCCAAATTCCAAATGTTAAATTCAGCTTCGCATTACCGAATCTGAATCTAACATTTGGAATTGAATAAAAGTTTCGAGTCCACGAGAAACCCCTTATAACTCGCGAACTCGAAACTTTTTTATGCCCTCAAAAACTGAAGCCCCTTGAACGGTGTAAACACCGTTCATTCAGCTTTTGAAATTAGGCATAATTATTAGCGCGAAAGCGCATCGTATCAAGTCGGTCGCTCAATTGCGACATTCGCGACAGCACATCAAACATGCGGGACATATCACGGAAAGCTTGGGTTAAATTTGCGCGATGCTCTTTGCGATCGTAACGCAGGCTGTGTTCCCAGGATGGACGCGTATTTCCGGTATAGGGATTCGAACCAATTTTGTTTTGCGGCATAAACGCGTTGCTGAAAATGTTAGTTAACGCTTTCATCATCCAATTGCGGCTGTTCATAAATCGGTCAAACATTTGGTCGAAGCCGCGCGTGTTGTCAATCCTGTTGTCTTTCGGAGTTCCGGGATGCAGTTCACCGCCCAGTTTAAAGCTTTCGCCCTGTTTGTCGCTGCCGATAATTTCTTTTCCGTCAAATGACCAATCGTCAGTTTCTTTGCCTTGCACCAAAACATCGCCTTGAAAACTATTGGCATGAGCGTATCCATCTTGTGTAACGGTTCCAATCTTGCCTTTACCTTTGTCAATGTCGGTTACTTCTATCCGGTCGTTACCGCTGATTACTTCGAGTTTACCTGTGACCGTGGCGCCGTTGCCGTAAGGCACGGTCGTCACATTAATTCGAGTACCGTCACCCAGAACAAACGTGGAATTCCGTTTAAAATCAAATTTGCCGCCGTCACCTTCTTCAACGTGTGGATCACCCCAGATACGAGTAGATTTGCCGTCGGGTCCGGTAATTTTCCACTCGAATTGGCTCATCGGTTCAATGGTGTAGCCGCCCGCCGTGGTGATTTTATTACCGTCGGTCTGCAAAGTGCCTTGAGGCTGGTCGCCTTCAACAATTGAAGGCGATTCAACCGGTGCTGGATCGTTTGCGCCGCTCGTGTTGCCGTTAAAGTAATTGCCGCCGAAAATGTCATTTGAAGCATCGGCGCCCGGATTGAAAATAGCCATCAACTCGCTCAAAATGTCGCCTGCGTTTTTGATGCTGCCAGCCCCGCCGAAATTAAAGTTAAAGTTAATGTTGGTGAATTGGTCACCGCCGCTTAATCTGTTGTCTAAATTACCTAACATAATCTTAATCCTCCTCTGTGTGCTGCCCTGCCGTGCAGTTTTGTTTGATTGTTTTATGACTAATTGTTTTGATTATCTGATGAGGTTTGGAAAAGTTTCCTCTGTTTGCTATTTTTTTTCTTTTTTTTTGAAATTCTCTTTTAGCTGAAACTGTTTTAGCTAACTTTCTTCGGTAATCATAAACCCGATTTCTTTTAATTTATCGCGAATATGTTGAACGGCGCGGGCATGAAGACGGGAAACCCATGATTTCGTAATTCCTTTGGACGCGGCATGGTCGGTCATCGAAATTTGTTTGTAATAAATTGCTTCGAGCAGTTCGCGCTCTTGTTCGGGCATGTCCTGGACGACTTCGCGGACGAGCCGGATTAGCTCCGCGCTTTCAATTTCTTCCTGTGCTGAAACTAAACTGCGGTCGGGCGCGTTTTTGGCTTCGTCGCTATCGAGCGAGAGCAAATAAGCTGGAATCAAGCTATCAATTAAAGTTTCAATCGAATGAACTTCGTCTTCGACGCTTTGAACTTGATTCTCCGAGATTTCATCGTCAACCGCTGATTGCAAAATCATGCTGGCATTCTGCTCGAAACGCGAAACTTGCCGATTGATTGTGCGCGGTCGCAGACCCATTTGTTTAAGCCCGTCAAAAATCGCTCCCTTTATTCGATAATGAGCGAACGTGCCAAACGAAACTCCGCGCTGCGGATCATAGCGACCGGCGGATTCAATCAGTCCGAGCGTTCCATACGCTACCAAATCTTCGTAATCAAACTTGCCTGAAAGTCTTTGAAAAGTTTGTTTAGCTAGTTTACGAACATAAGGCTGGTATTGCTCGATGAGCTTTTGGCGTTCGACCTCGGATAATTGAAAGGCAACTTCTATCATCGTGTTCGCGGACGTTTATAATTAATGCGCTTCTATACAAATAATTTTAACGCTCAACGATGTCAATTGCGATTGAAAAATTTAGGTATATTTTTGATAAATTTAAGTTAACTGAGATCTTCAGCCAACAATTCAATTATCGCGGAATGTAATTTTTAGGATATTCGATTTTGACATCCGGGTTATCGCTCGTGACTTCCAATCGGCGCAAATCTTTTTTCGAGCCGGTAGAAAGAAACGTGAGAGCGAATTGACGGCTCAGGATTGTCCCTAGTTCGCGCAAATAAGGAGCAAAACTAACGGGCGTTCCGGTTCCTTGGAAAAAGGAGCGTCCTCCAGTTTCTTCGGTCAGGCGATTAAGCGAGCCTTGTCCGTAAGAAACCAGGATGGAACTACCGTTGCCCGTAGTTTGGGTTGCGGCGTAAATCGAATAAACGGCGGTGCCGCTGCGCTGAGCTTTAAGAATGGCGCGGTCTAAATCAACGCTTTGCGAGGGCGACGCGCTATCCACCCCGCGCGAAGCATCTAACCCGTCTGAAACCATCAAAATGGCGCGTCGGCCAATCGGTAAATTGTCGAAACGGTCGAGGGATTCGATGACGCCGACATACGGATTGTAAGGCGCAACCGCGCTTGAACCGGAAATGATGCGCAGACTTCTTGCGGCTTTCTCGAGGTCGTCAGTAAACTTTTGTCGAACATCAATAGTTCCGCTCCGCAAATATGCGACCATCACGCGCGAACCGCGCGGAAGCTGGCGAATAAAATTTGCTATTCCTTTGAGTTCAAGATTAACTTCCGAAGCCACATCTTCCTGGATCAAAACGGCAAAGGCGAGCGGAGAGTTAGCGGTGCTGCGAAGCGAAAGAATTTGTTTGGGTTCGCCGTTTTCTTTGATAATCAGGTTGCCGGCTTCGACAATTTCACCGCCCGACCGGGCCGTTTTGCTATTTCTCTCGCGAACCGAAATCGGAATGGTGATGGGACGCGCGTCCTGTTGTTTCTTTTTGTTATCTTTATCTGATTGCGCCGCTACCCCTAAAATCCCCGTCATAACCAACAAAACGATTAAAACAGCTTTCCCTAATTTATTTGCGATATACATTTATTTTTCCTCGCCCGTTTTCCAGAGTTTGCTTAGATAACATTTTATAGCAGATTTTGTTTTGATGCACTGAAAAGGTATATTTTGTTCGACACCAAAAGAAATCCGATTTTGCATCTTAGTTATTGATGGCTGAGGGACTTAAATACGAACTGACGCGGCGAGAATTTCGCAAAAATGCAATCACGCTTTACGGAGCGTGGTCTGCGCCCGTCCTTTTGGCGCTCCCGCTGCCGATTATCTTTTTAATTTTGTTTTTTCTCTTTGGCGTCAACCCGCCAACCGCCGCGCTTTATCTTTTTTTAGCGATTATTTCGGCGGGCGCGGGATTTCTGCTCGGCATCGTGACGATGCTGTTATTGTTTTGGTACCGAAACAATTGGCTCAAAAATTTGCGCGAGCAGTTGGCGGCTGACGGAATTAAAACCTCTGAAGTTGACTGGTTTACAAATGAATTAACGACCGCCGAACGTAAGTCGCTCAGGGAGATGGAGCGGATGGATCGCCTTCTGGCGGATGCTTTCCGTGAAACGCTGGCTTCGCGGCTGACGGCAACGCGAATTTTGAAAAACTCAAAAAACGAGCTTTTATTAGTCAACCGCCGACAAAATAAGCTCAAATATTTACAGAGCGAAAATACTAAAAGTTTAAAAGAAGAACTGGCTGACGATAAAAAGCGGTTAGAACTTGTTCGCGACGAAGCTCAAGGATTATTGACTGAATCCAAAACCCGTCTTGAAATGATCGAAGCCGCCGCCCGGCGCGGCACCGCTTTAGCCGGAAATGAACAAGCCCTAAAACTGCTTTCGGAACGCAGCGCGCAGCTACCAATGGCGCTCGAATCTGCCCGCCTCGAAGACGAAGTTCGGCGCGAGCTTGAAGCTGAAGAGGCTCTCAAGTAACGGCAAATGAATGGCAGCCAAATAAAAACAAAAATCTCTTTTAATCAAAACGTTTGTAAACGAAAAACTCCCGGTTCAACGTGCGCGGCAAAATTTTCTTCGATTAAATTCAAAAATCCCAAATTTGCTTCGAGCGGCGTGATACCGATAATTTTGGCAAGTTCTTTGCTCGAAGTTTGCCCTGCCCCCTGCAAATACGCGCGGGCGATTTCGGTTAAAGCTGTTTCGCGGTCGAGCTTTTCTTTGAGTTGTTCGGGAAAACGCGCTTCGGGAACAGTCCAGATGTAAGTAAATTTCGGCGCGTATAAAACTTCCGCCGGAATCACTTTGAATTTGTTTTGTAGTTCGTCCAGCGCCTTGTTAAATTCTTTGCGATCCCCGATGCCGGCATCTTTTCGCAAATCAGCCGAAGCCGATTCCCACTCTTTTCTAAGTGCGGCGAGAATTGTTTTTGCGTTGGTCGAAAGATGTTCATTTTCTTTATTCTTCGGAACTCCGAAAATCGAGTTAAAAGCGGCGATCAGACGCGGAGCGACAAATATTGACTGCCCTTTAGTAATTTTGCCGTAATAAACTTTGCCCCGCCGCAAAACTTCGTCTTTCAAGACCCATGCTTGACTGCATTCAACATCTTTTTGCACGTTACGAGGAGTTTGGACTTCGCGACGCCCGCAAAC
>JBDTZD010000142.1:0-7208 GCA_040005335.1 Pyrinomonadaceae bacterium
CGGCGGCGCACGAGATGGGAATGGGAACGGCGACCGTCCAGATTCAGCACGCGGCGGAGCGGTTGGGTTTACCGATAGATAAAGTTTCGTTTGAATACGGTAATTCAAATCTGCCCGAATCGCCTTTCGCCGGCGGCTCGAATCAAACCGTGAGTATTGTCGCGTCGGTTTCAGCGGCAATTGAAAAAGCGCACCGCGAATTGCTGGCGCTCGCCGGTGATGATTTCGATTCGCCGCTTGCGGACTTGAAATACGAACAAATCGAAGCGCGTGAGAGCGGACTTTTCAGCAAAAAGAATGCTGATAAGGGCGAAACTTATGCGTCCATTTTAAAACGTGTCGGACAGGATTTTGTTGAAACGGAAGCGTCGTCTGCCGCGCCGCTTGAGATGATGAAATATTCGATGGGTTCTTACGGCGCGCAGTTTTGCGAAGTGCGTGTTAATGAAGAATCGGGCGAGGTGCGTGTTTCCCGCTGGTTGGGGTCGTTCGACACAGGACGGATTTTAAATCCGAAAACCGCGATCAGCCAGTTTCGCGGCGGCATCATTATGGGCATCGGGATGGCTCTGACGGAAGAAACTTTGTTTGATGAACGCAAGGGGCGAATTATGAATCCGTCGCTCGCCGAATATCACGTTCCGGTCAATCTGGACGTGCCGCACATTGAAATCATTTACAATGACATTCCCGACGAACACACTCCTTTGGGCGCGCACGGCGTTGGCGAAATCGGCATCACGGGTGTCGCGGCGGCAATTGCAAATGCTGTTTTTAACGCCACCGGCAAACGAGTTCGTGATCTACCGATTACATTAGACAAATTGTTGTAAAAGGTTATGGAAAAAATCAACCCCGGCGGGAAAGGCAAATGGCGCTGGTATCATGGTGTTTTGATTTACGCCGGAATTCAAGCGGCGACTTTCGGACTGGATGCAATTGTCAGAAAGACAAGAAATACTCAGTCGGAAGACATTAAACAATTTTACAAAAATCAAAAGCAGCCTTTTTTTGCCCCGCCCGCCTGGGCATTTGCTCCGGCCTGGACAATCAACAATGCGCTTTGTCTATACGGTTTGCTGCGCGTTCTTAACATGCCCGAAGAGACGTCTGGGCGCAATGAATTTATTAATTTGCAGGTGGCTTCGTGGGCTGATTTTATTCTCTTTAGCGCGGCCAGTTTTGGACTTCGCTCAAACTACAACAGCGCAGTTTTGACCAATCTTTATCTAGCTTTCACGCTCGCCAGTTTTTACATTGCGATTAAAAAATTAAAAGACGAAAAAACTGCCGTTTCGCTTTCAACTTTAATAATTTGGCTTGGCATTGCCTCGCCGCTTTCGCTCACGATTGCCGCTTGGAATGGCGACGAGTTTTACCGTTCCGAACCGTTTACCGAACCGCCGCCGGGCTGGTCAAAACAACAAACCAGATAAAGACATGGCTCATGTTAGCATTTAATTAAAAGAGTTATGCAAAGCTTGAATACAATCGCAACACATCAGGTTACCAAAAATTCGTTGCCGCAAATCGCGCCGGGCGTCGGGTATCTGACGACGGTGTTCGTTAATCTTTATTTTATCCGGGCGGAAAACAATTCATGGATCCTGGTTGATACGGGGCTGCCTCTGCAAGCGTGGCGCGTCAAAGCGGCGGCACAGCAACAATTTGGACGCCACGCGGCGCGCCCTGCGGCAATCGTTTTGACTCACGGGCATTTTGACCACGCCGGTAACGCTCTGGCGCTGGCCGAAGAATGGAACGTGCCAATTTACGCACACCGCCTGGAAATGCCATATTTGACCGGCAAATCTGATTATCCGCCGCAGGATCCAACCGTGGGCGGGGCGCTGGCGGAAATGTCGCGCGTCTTTCCGCACGGCGGTTACGATTTTGGCAATCGCGTGCGGGAATTACCAGACGACGGCAGCCTCCCAGAGCTACCCGAATGGCAATACTTGCATACTCCGGGACACACCGCCGGACACATTTCGCTCTTTCGCGAACGCGACCGAGTGTTGATTGCCGGCGACGCGCTCGCCACCGTCAACCAGGAATCGCCGGTAACGCTACTGACGCTCGAACGAGAATTGAGCCAACCGCCCGCCACTTTCACTACAGATTGGCAAGCGGCAAGCGATTCAATTTATAATCTCGCTAACTTGCGCCCGCTTGTGATCGCCGCCGGACACGGTTTGCCAATCAGTGAAAACGCTGCAGAGCAGCTTGAAATATTTGCCAGAAATTTCGCGCCCCCTGCGCACGGCAGATACGTTCGCGCGCCGGCACTAACCAATGAACGCGGAATCGTCGCTCTCCCGCCGCCTGTTGCCGACCCAGTTGGGCGAGTGGTCGTAGGCGCGACGCTTGCAATTATTGCCGGATTGCTCATCGCGCAGTTCAGAAAACGATGACCCAACCAAATTGTTCGCAATCTATGACCACCAGCGGTTACTCAAAGTCAGTCAGAATAAGATAAAAAATAGAAATTAATTCAAATCCATCAACTAATCACACTAAGGACAGAAAAAAAGCACAAATTTAAAATCATTTAAACAGGTTTGTGTGATTAGTGTTTTTCGCAGACAGATTGTTTATTCCGAGTTGTCTCTGCTCGTTTGTGCGGCATCACTAGCTTTTTTCCAATGAGCCATCAAACGCCGCCGCATTTGCAATTTCTCTTCCGCATTCGGTATTTTCATCACCAATTCTTCGAGATGAGCATGGTAGCTCGGCTCTTTAAAAATTGCTCGTACTTCTGCGAGAAACGGCTGAATTTTGGCAAAAACGACGAGATGTTCAGTGTTGGCGTCGAGAAATAGTTTCGCGTCAATCGCGCCGTTATTGACTAAAGAAGCCGCCATATCCCAGTAAGACGAAACCATCCGGTAATATGCGCTCTCGCGTTCGCCGCTCAGGGTGAGCTCGACAATATCAGCCGCGCTCGTCGGATTAAACTCGGAAAAATACCAAGTCCGCGCTTTTCGCAATTCTTCGTCGCGACGAAGTTCATAAAGCTTTAAAATTGCAATAACATCTTGTTTGTCCATTACTCTCTCCCACAAATTTTTGCTTAATTTTTGACGCTGAATTCGAATTTTGCCAATAAATCCAGCTTCCTGTTTTCGCGTTGTGTTCGACAAAATGCCAAATTACTTTCGGCCAGGGCAAAACTCCCCCTTGATTCGAGCAGCGATTGTTCAAATTCCTTTTCCGCAGAGGGAAAATCACCCTTCAAAGCCGAAATAACGCCCAAATTATTATGACTGGCTGGCAAGTCCACGCTGTTGTTGATAATAGCTTGCCGGAACGCGTCGGCGGCTGAATCGTAATCTTTTTCCGCAACCGAAACCATTGCCAGATCAAACCATGATTCGCCGTCATGTTGATTAAGACTAAGCGCTTCGCCAAAGGATTTTTTCGCGGCTTGCCAATTCTTTAATTCAACATAAGCCATCGCCCTGGCGCGAAAGGGTTTCTGATAATTTACGCCGCTTAATTCAATCGCTTTAGCATATTCTTCAATCGCTACGGCGGGTTGGTTCAAATGATAAAAACAAACGCCGATGTTGTAATGGGTTTTTGCGAGAAAATCGGCAGACGGGTTATTTTGTTCGAGCGCTTTCTGATATTGCTTAAGCGCTTCTGGGTAATTCCCGGCGGCTGCCGCCTGAGTGCCTTTTTCAAAAGCGTTCCGTGCCGTTTGCGCTGAAGCTGTTATGGTTAGCAAAAAAATAAAAATCCAAACTGTTCGCATCGTCTTAAACCTCCGTTCAATCTTGAACCAAGTTTAAGAAACGAAATGCAGCAGCGTCTTATCGCTCTTTGCTATTTATTGTTTCTAATTGCTCAATGCGATGCTCGATGAAAAATGTCTAGGCGTGTTTCAGTTCGCGCCAGGCTTTTGGCGTGAGAGCTGTAAATTTGCGGAAAAGCGTGGTGAAATGGCTTTGATTTTTAAAGCCGGATCGCATACTGATTTCGACGAGCGGCAAATCACCCGTAGCAAGCAATTGTTTAGCGCGTTCGACGCGGCGCTGCATTAAATATTGCTGCGGGGTTAATCCGGTCGTGCGGCGAAAAGCGCGGGCGAAATGAAATTGACTTAAATCGGCGACTTCTGCAATTTCAGCCAAACTTAAATCCTGTTCTAAATGTTCATTGATAAATTCGGTCGCGCGTCGCAATTTGTAGCCTGAAAGCCCGCCATTAAAATTCGTTTGCACGTATTTGGCTGTGCTGTAATTTTTAATCAGATGCAGCACCAAAGTTTGTGCGAGCGAATCGGCGTAAAGCCTGCCTGCTGATTCCTCAGAGTTTGCTTCGGCAAGCAGCGCGAGACCAATGTGCTGAATCAACGGATCTTCTGTTTTGTAGATTTCAAGCAGCTCAAAACGCGGCGTAATATTTGCCTCAAGCGCGATTTGAGAAATAAATGCAGGTTTTAAATCAATCGCCAGATACTCGTATTCTTCGCCCCACGAAGCCGCTATCGGCTGACCGGCTGGCGTCAGACAAATGTTTCCGGCAGCCCCACACGTCACTTGTCGTTTCCCGGTCACCGTTTGTTTTTCGGTGATTATACTGCCGGAGAGCGTTACATTGACTTCATGATCGCCGAAAGTGCATTCGGGCATTTCGCCCGGCATAATCCGCCGATGAATTATTTTAAAACCCGCCCAATTAGCTTTGTGAGCGAATAAAATCGGCGATTGATTTTCAGGCGATTTCCAGTTTACTTGCACAACTAAACAAATAGTTCAAAGCTGAGCAAAAAGCAACTCCGCTTATTTAGTTTATGACAAAGAATAAAAATCCAGCGCACCAGAAAGGCGAGTTCGATATTGCTCAAGGCATCTTGTGTCTTTCGATTCCACCAGACATTCTATTTTGGGAGCGTAATTGATGATATTGAGTGCTTTCATGACGGGCGCAATTTCAACGATTCTCTTATCCTCTAGTCCATAGCCCATCAGAAATTCTTGTTTCTCGTCAATCGAAAGATCATGCAGGGCAAGCGATAATTCCCAGTGCGGAGCAAGATTGGACGTGCAATGCTCCCAGTCAAGAATGGCAGTAATTTCTCCCTGCTCGTTGACAATCATGTTTTTTAACCGAATATCGCCGTGGTTAAGTGTGGGTTTAATCTCAGTTTCATCTGCTTTTTCGAGAATCCGGCGCAGCTTTTTGATTTGCGCGGAAATTAATAATTGATTTCTTTCCAAAGTTTCCAACCTTGCCTCCAACCGCAATTCTTTTTGTAAATACTCATTCCATGTCGCATTGTGCGAGAGCAGATTGCTTGACCAGTCAAAAGTGCTCCCGAAACCGATAGTCGGAATGGTATTAATCAGCGCGCTGTAACGTCCCATTTCGCGCAAGATGGGCATCCGGTTTGGATTATATGTTGCTTCATGTCCGCCAACGGTGCGCGAAATCATAAACGGATGTCCAATGATCTCATTACCGACTTCTAAAATTTCCGGTGTCGGCACCCCGATTTCACGCGCCCGCCCTTGCGCCCATTGCTCTTTGATAAATGAATTAATGCGAGCTGGTTCCGGGCTGATTCGCACGATAAAATCACCTTCGGGATGAACAACGGAAAAAACAAAATTTGAAAGCCCGCTTGCTTTGTGTATTATGCGTCGAGGTTTGCTGCCGAAATGATGCGCGATGACGGTTCGCGCCAGCTCTTTCATTTGACGCAATTCATCTGAAACATCGCTGTCTTTTTTGCTCATAACAGAAATTCTTTGAGAGAACGAGAGAGTAAGAAACATTTTCCTCTCGTCGTATGAATTTGAGGTTAATTCGTCAAGTTATTATTGGCAACAAAAGTTATTTTGATGGCTGTTCAATTTCTCGTTGCAGTTCAGCCAGTCGAAATAACAGATCACCCAATTCAAAAGAGTTTGCCACGCGAATCGTTTGCTGCAAACCGCGAAATTCGAGCGTGTTGTTGCCAACTTGGACTGCCAAACCGACGCCGTTTAAAAAACTGTCCATCATTGTATCCCCCGCGCCGATTGAATGCGCGAGATCAATTCCAAGATGCCGAGCGATTTCTCTTGTGCCGGATAATTTATCAACGCCTGCGCGCGTAAAAAAGCTGCTCGGACGCGAATGCTGATAAGCCATCAATTGATCGGCAGGGCGTTCGACGAGGAGAAAAATCATACAAATATCTTCCGCCAGCAATTGTTCGCGCAGCTTAGGGAGTTCGACGGCAGTAACAGAGGACGCGCTCCGATATTTTTCTTTGACGTGAATCACCTTTTCCGCCACCGGCGTCCAGATGATTTCGCCCATCCGCCAATCACGCGGGTAATAAAATAAAAGAACGTCCTTAACGTCGCCCGCGAGCAATGCTTCGACGCCAACCAAAACATTTTCAATCTCTTCTGGCAACAGCGGAAAAGCGTCAATTTCTTCAAACGCCAGCTCGTCCTTTTCATCGCGCGTGACAAAACCAAGCTGGCTGCCGTTCATCGAAACCGCCGGAACCGGCGCGCCCGAAATCGTCAACCATTCTTTGCCAAAAGTGCGCATTACCGAAAGCGGAAAACGCAGCGAATTTAAAATAACCGGACGTCCAAGCTCATAAAGCTGTTTGAGACCAAATTCAACCGGCGGCGGGATATAAATCCGCCCTTGATCTTCGTGAACCGCCGTTCCATCGAGGTCGGTGATCACGCCGCCCGCTGCGCCAAAGCGAGCTTGCTCAAGAAATTGCCGGAGCGACGCGTCAACTTCAGGATTTAAAACTCTTTCCGTCATAGCTAATGATATTGAACTGAAAACGAAAAACAGTTAGTACGATTAAGTACGTAAACAGTTTTTGAGCGCTAAATGTAATGGAAAGTTAATATCAATCAATAATGTTCAGAGTGCATTGCACAAAATAAGGCTAAAATCATTATGTCATCAGCATTTTCACCAAATAATACTCGGTTCTTTGGCAAAAATGGCATCTACTATCGGCTAATTATCTTTAGGAGCAAGATTATTTAAAAATTGTCGAATTTCTACTGCTCTAACTTCCTGAGAATGCGGAATGATGATGGAAAAGAATGTACTTTTTAGTTCAACTTAGGAATGCTTCTTCCGTTCCAGTGATGTAACGTTTTAGGCGAACAATTTAACGTACTTCTTCGGGCAATTTTGACATGCAGCAAATTGTTTAGATTCCGTGATTATACCGCAAG
>JBDTZD010000145.1:0-7204 GCA_040005335.1 Pyrinomonadaceae bacterium
GTGATTAAAAATCAGAGCCGATGTCGGACATATTTGGTAACTCCTCACCCGAAAATTTCTTGATTTTTCCTTCTGTTTATTAGTGCGACGGTTTGAACAAACAGAGGTCAAATTTTTTTCCAAAATTTACTTTTTCAGTTATCGAACGGATTCATTCGCCGCCGAATTGAGTTATTATTGTTAGTCGGAGAATTTGAGCAATGAACAAAGACGCGCCGCCCGCCGGAGAAATCAGCGAGCTTTTGCGAAATTGGAAAGTGAGCGCGAACGACGATTCGGCGGACGCTCTTTTCAATCTCGTCTATGACGAACTGCGCCGTCAGGCACGTCTTTTCTTGCGAAAAGAACGAGCCGAACACACTCTGCAAACCACCGGGCTGGTCAACGAAGCGTATCTAAAACTCGCTAATGGGAAAAATTTCTCGTGGGTAAGCCGCTCGCAGTTTTTCGCCGTCGCAGCGACGATGATGCGGCAGATTTTGATTGATTACGCCAAGCAAAAACACCGAGTCAAACGCGGCGGCGTGAAAGAAAACTTGCCGCTCGAAGAGGCTTTGACGATCACCGTCAGCAGCACGAGTTTTGATTTACTGGATTTGGATCAAGCCTTAAACCGCCTCGCCGAAAAGGAAGAATACTTGGCGAAAGTCGTCGAACTAAGATTTTTCAGCGGCTTGGACGTGCCGGAAACGGCTGAGGTTTTAGGTGTTTCCGAATCAACCGTTAAACGCGACTGGGCGATGGCGAAGGCTTGGCTGCATCGTGAATTGACGAAGTAAAATTTAACCGCTAAAGTTCCGTTTATTCAAACGCTGCATTTTAACCCGTTCGACACATTTTTCAAATCGTGGATGACAATTGGCGAAAAGTAAGAGAGATTTTCGATTCGGCGATTCGCCGCCAGCCCGAAGAACGCCAAAAATTTGTCGCCGCAGCGTGCGGCGAAGATCATGCTCTGCTCGCCGAAGTCGAATCGCTCTTGTCATCGCTTGAAGGTGCTGAAGTTTTTTTGGAAACGCCTGTAGTTTTCAAAGTCGCGGATGTTATTCGCCCGCAAATAATGCCGCTTAAAAGCGGCACGCAGTTGCGGCATTATGAAATCATCGAGCGAATCGGCGCGGGCGGAATGGGCGAAGTTTTTCTGGCGAAGGATACGAATCTTAACCGCAAAGTCGCGCTCAAAATACTCGCCGCGCACATCACCGAAGATCAAAACAGAGTCAGTCGTTTTCGTCAGGAAGCGTTTGCCACGTCCGCGCTCAATCATCCGAACATCATGACGATTTACGAAATCGGCAAATGGCGCGAGCAGGATTTTATCGTTACAGAATATATCGAAGGCGAAACTCTGCGCCAGCGCCTGCGCGAGCGAAAATTTTCCGCCTCAGAAGCGGTTAGCGTCGCGCTCCAAATCGCATCCGCGCTCGCGTCGGCGCACGGCGCGAAAATCATTCACCGCGACATCAAACCTGAAAACGTAGTGATTCGTGAAGACGGTTTGATAAAGATTTTGGATTTCGGCATCGCCAAATACCGCCCGGCGGAAAAGGGACAAAAAACTTTCATCGAAACCGAAGCCGGAGAAATTATCGGCACGGCGGCGTATATGTCGCCGGAGCAGGCGCGTGGTTTGGCGGTTGACACGCGGACGGACATCTGGAGTTTGGGCGTGATTTTATATGAAATGCTCGAAAGACGTTTGCCGTTCGACGGAGAAACAAAAGCCGACCGCCTCGCTGCGATTCTCGAACGCCAGCCCGCGCCGCTTTCAAAAATCACGGGCAAAAATTCGCCGCCGCTTCAAAAAATAATTGACCGTGCGCTCGCCAAAGATAAAAACCGGCGTTACCCGAACATCGCAGAAATGGCGGTGGATTTACATGAACTGCGCGAAACGACCGGCGATAAATTTTCCGCACCTTTAGTTTTTCCGGCACGAAAACGCCAAATTTCGCCGCGTCATTATTTATTCGCCGCTTTATCGCTTTTAGTTCTGCTCGGCGCAGCAGGATTGTGGTTTTATCTTTCAGCTACGGGCAAAAACGTTGGCGGCGAGAGAAAATCAATCGCCGTTTTGCCGCTCAAACCAATCAATCAGGCAAACCGTGATGATATTTATGAAATCGGAATTGCCGATTCATTGATTCAACGGCTCGGCGCGAATAAAGGTTTTGTCGTGCGCCCGTTGAGCGCGATTCGCAAATACGCCGATCTTGAACTCGATCCGCTCGTCGCGGGACGAGAGCAGCAAACCGATTACGTTCTCGCCTCGAATTATCAGATTGCAAACGGAAAAATCCGCGTGACATCACAGCTTTTCAATGTCGAAACCGGACAGATCGAAGAAACTTACAAAACTGAAAAAGACGTGAGCGATGTCTTTGCGATGCAGGATGCCGTCGCCAATGAAGTCGGAAATCTTTTGCAGACGCAGTTTAATTTTACGCAAAACAGTCCGCTGAAAAAACGCGGAACGGACAATGAAGAAGCCTACCGGCTTTACCTACAAGGCGTTTTTTTTAACGATAAGAGATTTCCGCAAGACGGCATGAAGGCGGTCGAATATTTCGAGCAAGCCGTGCGGGTTGACCCGAATTACGCGCGCGCGTGGGCAGGTGTCGCCTTTGCTCATCGCTCGCTAATCGACATCGGAGCGGATGTCGATTATCACGAGCAAAATCAACTCTCGATGGAAGCAGTCAACAAAGCACTTGCGCTCGACCCTAATCTGTCTGAAGCCTACAATGCGCTCTGCCTCAATAAATTGAATTACGAATATGACGTGAGGGGCGCGGAAACGGCGTGCCGGCGCGCCATCGAATTGGACCCGAATTCGCCGCTCGCGCATAATACATACGCGCGGCTTTTGTTTTCTTCTCAGAGCCGGCGTTTTGATGAAGCGATTGCCGAAATCAAGACCGCCATTGATCTCGACCCGACATCTTTTTATCATCAAATCGTTTATACGTTCGCTTTGACATACGCCAGACGCTACGACGAAGCCGTCCAGCAATTGGAGCGACTCGCCGAAAGAAATCCGAAACGCGCCGTCGATTACTTTTGGCTCGTCGGCGGAATCGCCTTTCAGGGCAAACCAGCGGAAGATTACGAACGGCTGAAGAAATTTCAAAAATTAGAAGAAACAGACGAGGCGACCGTGAAGATTTTCGACACTGCTTATCAAACTGCTGGTTGGCAGGGAGTTTTGCGCGAGCAAGCCAAATTCAGTTCGGAACACTATCAGGCATTCTATTTCACCGCCTGTCTTTACGCCCAAATCGGAGACAAAGATCAGGCAATTGAATATCTCGAAAAAACATTTCAGCATCGTGAGCATTGGATGGCTTATATTCAAGTTGATCCGCGTTTTGATTCCTTGCGCGACGATCCGCGTTTTGCGGAGTTGGTGAGAAAAATGGAAGCAAAATAAATAATTCTGATAAAACGATTCTTCGATCGGTTGTGGGTTTAGCGGCGCGGCGGCGGTTTTTGTTGATTACACTCCTTCGTCCGAAGCTTATTATCATGTCGCCACTAATCAAATCTATGCGGCGACGAAATGAGTTGTCGAAAACGGCGCCAAAATCTGTGTTGACGGCTCGAATTTAGCCATCGCCGGCAACAGCGTCGGCAGTCGCACTTGCGCCCGAAGACGTTTCTATTGGGAGGACATTCGGAGATGTGATCACGAAGATGAGACGGATAGAAGAAGCCCACGCGCGAGGCTTCACATTCTTTTCTTTTACTGAAGTGTATGATCAGGCAATCTCGACTTTTTCCGTCATTTGCGTAATTGATTAATTTTCTAACTTGGATTCTAAGTACAGGACAAAAGTAAGATAAACATATTATTTTCTTTCTTTTGCCTTTTATTGCGGAATTCCCAAAAACTCGTTCTAAACTGTCCAGCCCAACTCTGAAAATTGATTTGGCTCGCCGCTTGTGTTTCTTTATTTCAAGAAGCCGAGTCGCTACCGCTCACTGTTCTGACTTGTCTATGCAAACTTAAATCGCTCTAAAGTGACGGATCAGCGAGTGGCTGAGAAACCAAACGCGTTTGCAAGACGAACATTATCAAAAAGCAGACAAAGGTTGCCGCCAGACCGCTCCGTAAACTTCCGTTAATAGTCGAAAGAAAGCCGACCAACCAAGTCAAAAAAGCTCCGCCCAGAGTACCGGAAACAAAGAGCCATTTGGTAGCACCTGTTTCGCCAAAACGTGTTGTAAATTGCGCAAACAAAGTTGGGAAAATTGGAGCCAGCCCAAATCCGGCGAGGGCAGTTCCAATTGAGAGAAATGAATATGCGGACGGTATCAGCAGCAAACCTGCGCCAATCGAACCGATTAGAAGACAAATCGAGATAAATCTATTTGCCGAAATTGTTCGCAGAAAAAGCGGGGCACACAATCTGCCAAGTAGAAACGCAGTCCAAAAAACGGTTGCTGTTATCGTCCAGAGAGAGCCTTGTGATTCTTGCAGGCGCAGCGAATAAGCCGTCAACCAACCGCTCAGGCTGTTTTCCGCGCCGACGCATAAGAAAAGCAGAGCAGCGATAATTAAAGCAAATCCAGTCCGCCAAACGTTTGGCGAATCCGAAAAGACTGAATTTGTTGCCGTCTTGCCCGGAACATTTTGAAATCTTGCAAAAGCAGCAAATATGAAACCCAAAAACATTATTGAGATTGCCAAAGCCGTGAGCGGAAGTCGAATATCAAACGAGTTGCTTAAAAATCCGACTAGTGCCGGACAAATCATGGCGCCGCCGCTCCAGACAAAGTTTAAAATGTTCAAAGCAGAAGCTGCCTTTTGGGGATTTAAAGCAGAGATAAGTAGATTAGTTGATGGAATCGCAAGTCCGATGCCGATTCCGTTAAGAAAAATTCCGCCGACAACACCATTTAAATTGAAAAAACCCATTCCAAAGACACCCGCGCTCATGACAAAGAGTCCGATGACAATTGTTAAAGAAAACCCAAAGCGGATCCATAAACGCTCAGCCAAAAATGTTCCGAGCAGCGCACCGGCAAATTGAGCGGAAAAAAGTTTGCCGGACTGGGAATCATCAAGCTCAAAGCGGGCAGCGAGGGCTGGCAGGATAACTCCTAAAAGTGTCGTCGCCGTGCCGATTAAAGCAAACGCCAGATGAATTAAAACAACATAAGAAACGTGCTTGGATTGCCACGAATTTGCTTTGACAGATGTTTCGGGCATTTCATTTTGCCTCTCCGGTGGAATTGCGGACAACCAGCTCGGGTTCAATAGAAATTTCAGGGAGAAATTCATTTGCAGCTCTTGATTCTGAATTAGTTTCGGTAATCTTTTGCAGAAGAGTTTGGGCGGCAAGTCGTCCCATTTCGAAAAGCGGTTGGCGAATTGTTGTCAAAGCCGGAATGTGAAAAGCGGCGGCATAAATATCATCAAAACCAAAAACAGAAACATCGGTCGGAACGTGCCGGCCAGCTTCATGCAAAGCTCGGATGGCACCAATGGCGGAAATATCGTTAAAAGCAAAAAGCGCCGTGAATTTATCGCTTTTCGCCAGTATCTTGCGAGTAGCAACGTATCCGAGTTCAGGCGATGGCATATCACCTTCGAGTTGAACGACAAGCGAAGGCAAAATTTTGAGACCTCTCTCCATTGCCGCAGCTTGAATTGATTGCCAGCGAACGTTTGTGTCCGAGCTAAATTCCTGTCCTTTGATAAAAGCGATCCGCCGATGTCCGAGTTTGGATAAATGGTCGAGCGCCAATTCAGCGGCGCGTTTGTGATTTAGAACAATATTTGTGATTCCGTCGCGATTCTCATGACCGGAAACGGTGACGACCGGCAACGTCACGCACGGATGATAAGGCGTGTCAACGGCAATAATTCCCTCAACCCGGCGTTCGGCAAACAAATGTTGATATTCAACAATCAATTTGTCGCGGTGACGATGGCTCGCCAGAAAATAAAAAAAACCTTCGCGGAGCAAAACTTCTTCGACGCCGCTCAGGACCATCGCCGAGTAACCTTCGGAAAGTTCAGGGACGAGAACGCCAAGCGTAAAGGAGCGCTGCGCCCTTAAAGAGCGAGCAAAATAATTTGGGCGATAATTAAATTTCGCCGCCGCCGCCCAGATCCTATTTTTTGTTTCCTGCGGAATTGATTTCGATGCCGGAGCATCATTGAGAACAAGGGAAAGCGCAGTCGGCGATAATCCGACATAAGCGGCTAAATCGCGCAGACTCGTCGCCTGTCCGTCGCCTGCGCTCTTGGCGACAGCTTGCTCGTCACCGTTTTTCGAAGTTTTTTTGCCTTTCGCCACGAGGCGAAGTTTCGCACAACCATTTAGACAAATCAAACAATTAAAAATTATTAGAAATAACTTGACCGCAATGTTACGGCAATGTTATAAACACGGCATCACTAAAACGGTTTACTAAACCGATTCACCAAACATAAACAGGGATAGATTAAAAGAGTTATCCCAATTTCTTGAACAAAATTGTTTCAAATTTATTTGTAATTATAATTCTTTTGCAATCACTAAATTTCATTAACTCGCAATAGCTCGGAGAAACAAAGTTATGTTCGACAGGAAAACAAAATATTCACCGATCAAGATTATCGTCAAATTTATTGGTATAACGTTTAGTTTGTTGTTGGTTGTTATGCTAACAACAACCGCCCACGCGCAGTTTCGCGCCGCCGTGCAAGGTGTTGTCACCGATTCCGCAGGCGCAATTGTGGCAGACGCGGCCGTTACACTTACCAGCAATGAAACTAGTCGCACTCAAACAACAACGTCGGGGAGCGATGGCTTCTATCGCTTCTCTAGTCTTGCGCCAGGGAGTTATACACTAACGGCTGAAAAGGCAGGTTTCAAAAAACAAGTTTTTGACGACGTAGCCGTTAGTGCTGAAAACGTTCAAGGATTCGATGTTACTTTGACCGCTGGAGGGGTTTCCGAAGTTGTCACGGTAACAACAGAGCAACCAGCTCTGGAAACTGAAGATGCGAACATCAGAAAAACAATTACCACTGAGGAGGTTTTACGTTTGCCGCAGGCAGGAAGAGACCCTTATGAACTAGCTCGGCTTGCTCCTGGAGTTTTTGGAGCGGGTGCAAGAGGGTCAGGTGGCGCTTCGTCAAATTTGCCGAATACAAGTGGTCCCGGTGGATCAAATGTCGGTATCTTCGCTACCGAAAACCAAGTGCAAATTT
>JBDTZD010000275.1:0-2166 GCA_040005335.1 Pyrinomonadaceae bacterium
ATAATTACCAAAGGAGGTAAGATAAGGCACTGCTGATTAAGAAGCAACATGCGCAATAATAAACAAGTCTTGCCTTATCCTCAAGCTTTTTTGCCTCCAATAATGCTCTATAAGTTTAGCGTTGAAACTCAAGTTTACGTTTTTTGAATATATTTACTGTTATCCCAAATTGATTTATTGCACCCAGAGCGTCGGCGTGTCGGCGTGCGGGACAAAACAGCGGCGACAGCGAGCCTCGTATTTATCCGCCGCGCCGACCTCGACTTGTTCGTTCGATTGGAAAGTGCGCTGCGAGTAGTTAGCTGTCCGACCACATTTGACGCAGATCGCATGAGTTTTCGTAATAAATTCTGCCACCGCAAGGAGCTGCGGCATCGGCTCAAAAGGCTTGCCCGTGTAATCCTGATCAAGTCCGGCGATGATGACTCGTTTGCCTTGCTGGGCTAATTCGTTTGCGATTTCGACGAGTTCGGCATCAAAAAATTGTCCCTCGTCAATCCCGACAACTTCCGTATCGGGTTCAATTTGTTCCCTAATTTCTGCCGCTGTAGTTGCCGCTTTTGATTCGTGCCGCAAGGCAGAATGCGAAACGATTTCGTCAGCGGCATAGCGCGTGTCAATATTTGGTTTAAAAACCTGAACTTTTTGGCGCGCTATTTTTGCTCGCCGGAGACGGCGGATCAATTCTTCGGATTTACCTGAAAACATTGAGCCAACAATTACTTCGATCCACCCGACATTTTGCCCCGCCTCAATCTGTCCGGCATCATTAAACCGATCATCTATTCGGTCGTCGTTGTTGTTGATTGTTAATTCTTCCATTTTTCGTTGTGAAAGCAGACGAAACTTTTTATGCTAAATTTAAAGGAAAAGCAAGTGATGAAATTTTCATCAGATAAATACCGTGGAACTTAAAATCTGTCCAAACTGTAAAAGTCCATACATGGCGAGCCAGAAAACTTGTCCGCGCTGCGGCGAAGACTACGAATGGAATCAAGAAAGCTGGCTTAATGTTGGATGCCTGATTTTGATGATGTTGTTTGCGCTTTCCTTAATTTTGCTGCCCGTGTTAATGCTCGGCGGGATGCTTTTTCGCTGGTAAATCTGTAATTAAGATAATATGTTTCCAGCCACATCCGATTCGATAATTGAGCGCCTGCTCAGAACAGACAAGGTTCGCCGTGCATTCGAGTATTTTGCCGACAATAGCGCCGAAATTACCGCCCGCCAGATTGAGCTTTGCAATATTCCCGCACCGCCGTTCGGAGAACAAAAACGCGCCCAATATTTCCGTCAAAAATTTCTCGAATTAGGTTTAGCAAACGCGCAGATTGATGCGGAGGGTAATGTATTGGCGTTACACGAAGGAAGCAATGAGTCCCCTTGGTTAATCGTCAGCGCACACCTGGACACGGTTTTCCCTGTCGAAACAGACCTTACGCCGCGCTTTGAAAACAGTAAAATTTTTGCGCCCGGAATTATGGATGATGGCTGCGGTTTGGTCGCGCTGCTCGCGCTTGCCGAGGTTTTGGAAAAACTACAAATTTCCACCACAGGCTCGATTTTATTTGTCGGGACTGTGGGCGAAGAAGGAGCGGGAAATCTGCGCGGCGTTCGACATCTCTTGACAAAAGGTGAGTTCGCCGAAAAGATTACCGCGTTCATCAGTTTGGACGGCGCAGGTGTCTCACAAATTGTAAATCGCGCTCTTGGGTCGAGGCGTTACAAGATTACTTTAACGGGCACAGGCGGTCACTCGTGGCTCGACGCTGGCGCGCCGAATCCAATTCACGCCCTTGGGAAAGCTGTTGCGAAATTAACTGCTTTTTCACCCGTTTCGACAAAAGACAAAACTATTTTCAATGTCGGCACGATTTCAGGCGGGACGAGCGTTAATTCAATTCCGACCGCTGCATTGATGGAAGTTGATTTACGCTCGGAATCGAGCAGCGAGTTGCAGCGATTGGATGCTTACTTTCGCCGCACGGTTCATGAAGCGGTAACGGAAGAAAATGCGGCGGGTAAAAGCAATTACTCGCCGCTTGAACTTAATTTGGAATTAACAGGTAATCGTCCGAGCGGCGCAACGAAGGCAATAGAGCGGCTGGTTCGTCTGGCCATCGAAGCTACAAAAGCCGTCGGCGGTGAACCGAATTTGACTATTTC
>JBDTZD010000271.1:0-7174 GCA_040005335.1 Pyrinomonadaceae bacterium
CAAATTCGCATCGCCCGCGAGCTTGATTTGCCGATTATTATTCACAGCCGCGACGCCGATACGGAAACGGTTGAAATTTTGACCGAAGAATGCTCCGCTCCGAATTTTCGCGGCGGAATTATGCATTGCTTTGGCGGCACTCCGGCGATGGCGCTGAGTTTGATGAAAATAGGTTTTTTGATTTCGTTTGCCGGAAACGTCACTTTTAAAAAAGCTGAAAATTTGCGCGAAGCCGCTCGCGTCGTGCCGCTCGATAAATTACTTGTCGAAACCGATTGCCCGTATCTCGCGCCGATTCCGTTTCGCGGGCAAAGAAACGAACCCGCCCGAGTGGTCGAAACCGCCAGATTTTTAGCCGATTTTTACAATGTTGAGTTTGAAGAACTGGCGCGGGCGACGACCGAGAACTTTTTGGACTTTTTCAAAATTTCGCTTAACGACGATTGATAAATATCTTTTTTGAAAACGTTTGATTTACCAAAACTCCTGAACCATTTACAATTAACTTAAATATGGCAAAAGAAAATTCATTTGATATTGCTTCCGAAGTTGATTACGCGGAAGTTACGAACGCGATTAACCAAACCGTTAAAGAAGTCGGGCAGCGTTTTGATTTTAAAGGCAGCAAGGCAACCGTCGAACTCGAAGATAAAAACCTTGTTTTATCCGCCGAAGACGACACTCGTTTGCGAAATATGAACGACATTTTGCAAAGCAAACTGGTCAAACGCAACGTGCCTCTGAAAGCTCTGACCTATGAAAAGGCCGAACCTGCGGCGGGCGGCAGCGTCAGGCAGAAAGTCACAATTCAACAGGGAATTCCGACTGATAAAGCCAAAGAAGTCGTCAAATTTATCAAAGACGAAAAGTTTAAAGTGCAGGCTTCGATACAAGGCGATACCGTCCGCATTTCGGGCAAAGACCGCGATACGCTCCAGGAAGTTATCGCCGCTTTGAAAAAGAAGGATTTCGGAATTGATATGCAGTTTAATAATTTTCGCTCAACTTAGAATGTTGTTCAAAACAATATCTTTTTCTTTGATCTCAATTTGGTGCGTCCTGTGCGTTGGATGCCTTTTGACTCCGGTGCGAAATGAGGGGACGGCAATGAAACCAACGCTCGGCGACGGTGACAGAGTTTTTATTAATAGAAACTTTGGCGAATTAAACCGCGGCGATATTGTTGCTTTTCAATTCCCAAAAGACAAATCAAAAAGTTTTGTTAAGCGTATTATTGGTTTGCCAAGCGAAACGGTAGAAGTAAGAGACGGTAAAGTTTTTGTCAATGGAAATCCTTTGGATGAAACTTACATTAGCTCTGAATTTAATAGGGCAAAAGCTAATATGTCACCGAAAGTCATCCCCAGTGAACAATATTTTGTGATGGGCGATAATCGAGATAATTCATATGATTCCCGATCTTGGGGAACATTGCCCAAAGATTTGATTTACGGAAAATATTCCTTGACTTATCTAAGAGGCAAATAAAGACAAGTTTAAGCCTAAAAATGCAGACTTTTATTCCGACATCTCAACAGCTTGATCCGCGTTTGGCGGCGCGGCGTGTGTTCTCTTTAATTTCCGCCGAACTTGCCGCCGTTGAGAAAGAATTTGAACGGCAGGCGCGTTCAAACGTTCAGGTTATCTCTTTCTTAGGCGATTACCTGCGCGCTTCGGGCGGCAAGCGCGTTCGTCCGGCGCTTAATATCCTGGCAAATTATGCCGTTGGCGGCGACGGAGCAAGAGCAAATGCTATTCAAATAGCGACCGTGATGGAATTTCTTCACACGGCGACGTTAGTTCACGACGATATTATTGATAACGCCGATACGCGTCGCAACCGGCAGTCGGTTAATGCGCGCTTTGGTAATCAAACCGCCGTTTTGATGGGCGATTGGCTTTATATGAGCGCCTTTGAAACAAGCTTGCAGGAGCGCTCGCTGCCGATTCTTGATATTTTAACTACGCTGACACGCAAAATGACAGAAGGCGAGTTGATTCAGCTAACTCTCTTGGGACGGACTGATATTGGCGAGAATGAATATTTTGATGTTTTACAGCGGAAAACCGCTTTTTTGTTTAGCGCCTGCTGCGAAATCGGTGCTATATTGGGAAGCAGTACGACGGAGCAGCAAACGGCTCTGCGAGATTACGGAATGAATCTCGGAACGGCGTTTCAGCTAGCCGACGATTTACTTGACTTTACTGCGGAAGAAGAGGTTTTAGGAAAAGCCGCCGGAGCGGATTTACTCGAAGGCAAACTGACTTTGCCGCTTATTTTGCTTTTGAAAAAAGACCCGTCAAAGCGCAGCGATTTAGAAAAAATCATGCATGATGGCGATTACCGAAGAGTTAGCCGCGACGGTTTGCTTGATGCATTGAATGCACATAACGCGCTTACGGAAACTCGTCAGCGAGCCAATTTTTACGCAGCCGAAGCCGGACGCAATTTGCAGATTTTACCGGCTTCAAAATACCGGGATGCTTTAACGGAAATTGCATCATTTATAGTAAATCGTGAATCGTAACCATCAAGGCAGCGCCGGTCTCAAAATAATGTTGCACGATTCGCACACTACCGTTTAATATGCACGAGGTTATGGTAAACGAAAATTTAATCTCCACGCTCGAACAAAGCTTGCGACAGATTCGGCAGTCGCGCACTCAAAAAGTGAGCCGTCTGCGTGAAATTGAAGGCGAAGCCGACAACCTCAAACAAGAAGTTGCCGCTCTTGACAGCAGTGCCGAACAAATCGAAAAAACAATTCATAGTCTTTTGTTTTCAGTGCGTTCCAATAAAAATGCACAAAAACCCTCGCCCCGCCCCCGCGAACGCGATTTGGAAATTGAAATGGAAATGAGGGATTATGATGACGCGCTTGATTTGGACGAGATTATGACGCGCTACAGCGCACCGCCGAAAAAAAATCAGCCGAATTATGGCTCTTCGCGTTCCGTCGTGCCGATGCACCGCAGCGGTGGCAGCAAAAACGATATTCCTTCGGCAAATCCGAACATCGAAGTCAGAAGCTATCGCTTTCGTGATCGCACAATCACACAGGCTTGTTCGGTCCTGATGCGCGAATCTAACAGGTCGCTTCACGTCAACGAAATTTATAATCGGCTGATTGAGGGCGGAATGATTTTTACAGGAAATAATCCGACCATTAGTATCGCCGTTTCGCTTAATCGCAATCGCCGTTTTCGCAAAGTCGCGCCCGGCACGTTTGACCTCGTGATGCGTGACGCGTCGCAAGCAGCCTCTTGACATTTTGGATTTTAGATTTTGGATTTTAGATTAAAAGAAAAGTTTGTGTTTGTGCTGTTACTCTCTTTCTATTAGTTTAATTTCTAAAAACAACCTGAATCCAGAGATGGTAGAAATCCAAAATCCAAAATCCAAAATCCAAAATCCAACAAGCTGGCTTGAGAAAACAGATTCGTTTTCTCAAGTCGTTGAATTTTTAAGGCTTGAAGCTAACGCTATTGAAAACGCGGCAAACCGTTTGCAGCCCGCCGCCGTGCGTCGCGCCGTGGAGTTGCTTTGTTGTTGCGGCGGTAAAGTCATTTTGCTGGGGATCGGCAAATCCGGCATCATTGCTCAGAAGATTGCACAAACTTTGACGAGCACCGGGACAGTCGCTATTTTTCTTCATCCGTCTGACGCGCAGCACGGCAGTCTCGGTATTATCACGGGGGGAGATATAGTTATTGCTCTCAGCAATTCGGGCGAAACGGACGAAATCATTGCCCTCCTGCCGGCCATCCAACAAAAACAAGTGTCACTGATTGCAATTGTCGGTAATCTGGATTCAACGCTGGCGCGTCGCGCCGATATTATTTTAGACGCCTCGGTTGACCAGGAAGCTTGTCCGCTCAATCTGGCGCCGACAACTTCGACAACTGTTGCGCTGGCAATTGGCGACGCATTGGCAATGACGCTAATGCAGCTCAAAAACCTGACGCCCGCAGATTTTGCCGTTAATCATCCGGCCGGCCGGCTTGGTAAACGCCTGACTTTGCGCGTTGCCGATTTAATGCACACCAGCCCGAACGTCTCGGTCAACGCCACTTGGCTCGAAGTAGTTCATGCCATCAGCAAATACGGCTTGGGAGCTGTCAACGTCGTTGACGCGCGGGCAAATCTAATCGGTATCGTCACGGACGGCGATTTGCGCCGCACGATTGAAAAAACTGCTCCCGAAAATTTGCGCGCTTTGACTGCTGAAATGATGATGACGCGCCAACCGGTTTGCGCCTCGCCCGATACCTTGGCTTACGATGCGCTCAAGTTGATGGAAAACCGCCCGCATCAAATTTCGGTTTTGCCAGTAACAACAGAAACGGGCAAGTGTGTCGGGCTGCTGCGGCTGCACGATATTGTTAAAAATGGTTTGTAAATCTATTTTATGTGTCTCAAAAAGATTTCGCTTGTTTTACTAATTCTTTTGTGGTCTGTTTGCGCAAACGCGCAGGCTGCGGCACCCGAAGTCACTATCACGCTCAACGAACAATTTTTGAATTCGTTTCTCGAAGCAGTCTTTACCAATTTAGACACGCCAAAATTTCAGTTGTCCAAAGTCCAAAGTCCAAAGTCCAAAGTTCGAAATGTAAAAGTCAGTGATAAAATCCAAAATCCAAAATCCAAAACCCAAAATCGAGAGTGTGACGAATCAATTACACTCTTACGTGAAACGGGCGGCGTGAAAACTGCCATTCATTTTGTTAATGGGCAAATCATCGCGTCGCTCGCTTTTACGGGAACTTATGACATTCCTTTTGTTGGCTGCTCGAATTTCAAAGGCGTGGCCGAAGCAAATCTAAACCTCGAATACGATCGGGCAAAACAGATTTTATTTGGGCGGGTCAAAGTCTCAAAGGTTGATTTAAAGGGAGTTCCGAGCCTCGCTAGCGGCGTGGTTGCCAGGTTTGTGCAAGGCTCGATTGACAGCCGCGTTAACCCGCTCGAAATTTTAAAAGCCGAGCAGGTTTCGGCAATCGTTCCGGTCAAATATGCCAACGGCTCGATTAAACTTCGAGCCGTTGATATGAAACATGAAATTATTGCGGATGCCCTTAACGTTCGCGTCACTTTTGAGTTTACTAAAGCGCAATAGAATTAAAATGGAAAATGGAAAACCGATAAACTGAAAATTAAAAATACTCTAAATTCTTTTTTCTTAATTCTTTCTTATCAGTTTTCCATTTTCCATTTTCAGTTTTCCATTCTAAACGTTTTCCATTACATTACCCTTTTCCAAACAAGTTTAAATATTCGCCGTAACCTTCATCTTCCAGCTTTTCGACTGGAATAAATCTCATCGAAGCCGAATTCATACAATAACGTAACCCGCCTTTGTCGCGCGGTCCGTCTGTGAAAACGTGACCAAGGTGAGAATTGGCGTGTTTAGAGCGCACCTCGACGCGCGTCATGCCCTGAGTTGAATCGGTTTTTTCGACAAAATTCTCAGGTTCAAGCGGCGTGTGAAAACTAGCCCAGCCGCAACTCGAATCAAATTTTTCGCGCGAAGTAAATAACGGTTCGCCCGACACAATGTCAACATAGAGCCCTTCCTCCTGGTTGTCCCAATATTCATTTTGAAACGGACGCTCCGTGCCGCTTTGCTGCGTCACATAATATTGGTCTGGGGTTAAACGCTCGCGCAGTTCCGCGTCCGAAGGTTTTACGAAATCTTTCACTTGTTAATGCTCCTTATACAATTGGAATATCTTTTAAGATGCCATAAACCTCAATTGATATTCCCCAAATAAAAAACTGACGTTTATCTCGCTTCTAGTCAGCAGTTTCCTGTCCGAATTGCAGCAGATAGCCATTGCAATCTCGAATCGCAAACTCCCTCATGCCATAATCAAAATCTTCGAGCGGATATTCAATTTCGGCTTTGTCTTTTAACTCTTGCCAAGCCTCGTCTATATCCTCCGGATGAAAGTAAAGCGTTCCGGTCATTTCGGGTTTCGAGTGCGGCGAACGTTCGTTGCGCGTCGTGAACATCAAAGTCACCTCGTCCTTTTCAAAACAAGCCCACGATGGATTGTCAAGGTCAGGCAAACAATCAATACATTCAAAACCAAGTGTTTCGGTGTAGAATTGGATTGTTTCTTTGATGTCAGTAGCTTCGAGCATCGGAACTAAAAAATTAAGTTTCATAACGGATCAATACGATTCCTTAAAATTAAGAAAAACAGGGTATTGAAACACAGGATTCGGCAAAATACAAAATATGAAAATTTTAGTCACAGGCGCGACGGGACTTGTCGGTAAGCATTTAGTTCCGTATCTCCGAACGAAAAATCACGAAATCTTTTCGCTCGTGCGAAAATCACCCAGTAACGAGCATGAAATTCAATGGGATGCTGAACGTGGGTTTAGCGAGTCGGAACTCGAACGACTCGAAGGATTTGATTCTATTGTTCATCTGGCTGGCGCAGGTGTCGCCGAGAAGCGTTGGACGAAGGAGCGCAAACGACTCATTGAAGAAAGCCGCACAGTGGGAACGCGAATTTTGGTTGAAGCGCTGGCGCAGCTCAGAAATAAACCAAAAAGTTTCGTTTGCGCCTCAGCAATTGGTTATTATGGCAATCGCGGTGATGAAGTTTTGACTGAAAACAGTTTGCCTGCCGACGATTTTCTCGGTAACGTCTGCGTCGGTTGGGAACGCGAGGCGCAACGCGCTAAAACAATCGGCATCCCGCGCGTAGTCAATCTTCGCATCGGCATTGTGTTGTCGCCTGAGGGCGGCGCGCTTAAAGAAATGTTAACGCCTTTCAAGATGGGAGTCGGCGGGCGCGTCGGCAAAGGAACTCAGTTTGTCAGTTGGATCGAACTCGGCGATCTCGTACGAGCCATCGAATTTGCGATTGAAACCGAAAATCTCCAAGATGCTGTTAACGCGACTGCGCCAAATCCAGTCCGGAATTTGGAATTTGCTGAGAGTTTAGGACATGTTTTAAACCGCCCTTCGCTCGTGCCAACTCCGGAATTCGCTTTGCGTTTAATGTTTGGCGAACTAGCCGACGCGCTGCTTCTGTCAAGCGCGCGGGTTGTGCCGAAAAAACTGCAGGAACACAATTTCAAGTTTAAGTTTGAGGATATCAACGACGCATTGCAGCATTTGCTTAAATAATATTAACTTTTGAAAGCTGGATTTAATCA
>JBDTZD010000337.1:0-2158 GCA_040005335.1 Pyrinomonadaceae bacterium
ATTGACCAATGTACGGCGGCAGGGGTGAGAATGAACAAGGTCATTTACGGAATGAAACATTTACCATTTGTCATTGGCAGTAAACTCGCTGGTTTTAACCAGAAAAAGGCGGAATATATTCCGCCTTTTTCTTTATTGTTTGTTATTGTCCGAAAGATTCGCTCGTTGCAAAATCTCGATAAACCGCGGATCATCACGCAGGTTTTCAAAATTTGCGCTAACCGGCAGGGTGATGACAAACGCATCGTGTTCGGCGACGGCTTTTCGCAAATAATCAAAAGCCGTTTCGCGGTCGTTTAAAGCGTTGTGAAGAATGGCGAAATGATACGGCGAAACGTGCTGCACTTTCGCTGTTTCAGAAAGTTCGGCTAAAATCTTTCTGGCTTCCGCATCGTGTCCCGCCCTTGCGTAGAAACTGCCCAAATCGGCTTTGAAAAACGCACTGCCGTTCGAGGCGGCTTTCCGGTAAATCTCAAACGATTCTTCGTGTCTTCCCATTCTAAACAAAGCGCGGGCTTTATAATGCAGCGCGATTGCAAAGCCCGCGTCCATCTCTAAAACTTTATCTGTCACTTCCAAAGCCTTTTCAAACTGACCGGATATCAGATACGGCAAAGCGGGAGCGGTGTTAGTTGAAAGCGACGTCGGGTCGAGCTGGATTGCCCGGTTCATCTGCGTCAAACTTTCATCCGTCCGGTTGCGGAAAGCCAGAAACTCGCCATACCACTGCCGCGCCGTCGGGTAATTCGGGTTTAACTCGATGGCGCGAAGATACAATTTTTCCGCGCCGTCCCAATCGAAATCGTATTGCGATTTAACCAGACCGAGCGCGGCGTGGGCTTCGGCTAGTTGGTTGTCAATTTCCAATGCGCGAGTCGCCGCAACACGGGCTTTCGGGAATGCCTCGCGGTCTATCGTAGTGGCGTAAAAATTGTAAATCACATAAGTTTCGGCGAGCGCGGCGTGTGCCTGCGCGAAATTTGGGTCAAGGGTGACAGCGCGGTTAAAGTTTTCGATTGCCTTTTGCAAATTGTCAGCCGAGCGTTTGTTCCAGAAGTACCGCCCGCGCAGATATTCTTCGTAAGCCAGTGCGTTTTCCGTCCCGCGACGATTGAATTTTTCGCGTTCCGCTTCGTCCATCTGTAGAGCGAGAGATTGGACGACTTGGCGGCTGATTGAATCCTGGACAGCGAAGAAATTAGTAAAATCATCGTCAAAATTCTTCGACCAAATCGTCGTGTTGTCAGAGGTGCGAACAAGCTGCACGCTGACGCGAACACGGTCGCCGTCGCGCTGAATCCGTCCGTCAAGCACCGCATCAACCTGAAGCGCGCGCCCGATTTTCTGAGAGTCTTCGCCGCTCTCGACGTATTTCAACACGGCGCGCGTCGGGCGCACGGTAATCTGTTTTAAGCCGCTGAATTTATTTGCCAAAGCATCCGCCAAACTCACGCCCAGGTATTTTTCCGTCTGCTCCGCGCTCAAATCTTCAAACGGAAGCACAGCAATTGATTTGACCTCACGCACCGTCACTGATTTCGCTGTCGGATAAAACCAATAACCGCCGAACAGCACAAGTAAAACAAATGGAACTAACAGCCAAGCGGGTTTGGCGGTCTGCGGTTTTCGGTCTAGGGTCTTTGTTCGGTCAACGGCTGTGTTTTGAGCATCAGTCAAAAATTCCTCTTCCAGAATTTTATCTTCCGTTCCTCCGATTTCTCTGACCAAAGCGATAAATTGATAGCCGCGATTGGGAACCGTCAGGATGAAACGCGGCTCTTTGGTGTTCTCGCCCAACGCCTTTCGCAAGACAAAAATCGTTTGCGACAAATTCGACTCTTCGACAATCGAATCGCCCCAAATCGTTTCGAGCAGTTCATCCTTAGAGACAATTCGCCCGTAGTTTTGAACTAACACAATTAACAGTTCGAGGGCTTTGGGCGTCAGCGGGACGAGTTCGTTTGACTCGCGGCGAAAGAGACGACGATTTTTCCCGTCCAGGCGAAATTCGTCAAACTGATAAACCTTTGATTCCGCAAGCTCAAGCATAGTTTTAAGAAGTTTTGAGAAAATTTGATTTTAGTTTTGAAGATTTTTGAAGCCAGGTCAAGCCAAATTCATCATGTCAGATTTTGGTTCGAGGAGTTTTTTGGAGAAA
>JBDTZD010000192.1:0-2158 GCA_040005335.1 Pyrinomonadaceae bacterium
ACCGCGCCCGCGAAGTGAAGATAAATCAACTAGCGTTGGAGCATCGCTTAAGCAAATAATGTGAATTTATTTAGCAAATAATGTGAATCTTTACAACTTTTTTTATTTTTTTGAGAACAAACCGATTCATCCTATATTTATAGAGTTGAATTCTTTTGTTGAAGACAGAGAATCAAAGAAGCACATTTATTGAGCATAAATACATTTAATTAACATAACTAAAGAACTTTTAAGACTTAATTTGATAATTTGCCAATTTCAAGGGTTGTTGGGCGCGTCCACTTTTGCATCTTTGACTTCACTTTTGAATTTTTGATAATCGCGGTATCTAACGAGTTGATTGATATTAATTCCTTTAACAAGCAGCACCTTGACTGATAAATTGATGTCCGCCGAACTGGGCAGCCAAATCTCGTCGTTGATTCGATTTTGTTCTAATGTAAAGGACGCCCCTTTTTTCAACTTTGCCACTAACCCGCCTGCTACATTAAAGTTCTCAACCAAAACGGCTTCGACTCTGGCTACTTGTTTGTCTTGTTCATCAATCCAAATCGCCCCGGCCGTTTTGCCAAAGAATTTTAATAAACTTTTAGCGTTGGAGTCATCAAAATCCGGATTCGGCTCAAAATCGAAAACGATGACGTCGCGGTTAAGAAAACGCTCGCGGCGCGGATTAACAAATTTCGAAGCCCGCAGAATTTCACCAATCGAAATGCGCGCTCCGCTCGTACCAACTTGCTCTTTAGCGGAATGCTCAACCGTAGCGGCGGCGCGAGCGTCTCGCTTAGCCACTTTGTTGTCGATTTCGGTAATCGAATCCGCCGCTTTTTTTTCTTGGTTTTTATTTTCATCAGGCGAAAGCGATTTGCCGTTTTTTGAAATCAATCGGCGAATTTGATACCCCCGATAAAAATTGACTTGATGTTTTACGACTTCTTTCTCTTGTAACACGCCATTTGCGCCGACTTCGCGGCTGGCTTGCGTTTCAGTATAAGTATAATTTTCCAAAATCTCGTCAACTTTTTCTTCGTTTGCCTCAACCTGCTTTAAGAGTGCGGTGATGTCCGGCAAAGGGGCATCTGAAAGACGCGGGAAATCAAAAACGGCGTTCTCGATCTGCCGATTATGAATGATCTGGTCAAGTTTGACGGCGTACTGTTGATTTTCAATTGTTAAAGCCACTGTAAAAGGCTCTCGAACCCCATCAACATTACGATAATTGCTATAATCAAAGAGTTTAATAGAATCGCCTGTGGTAATTTCTTCGCGCAAAGGGAGACCTGAAGCCGAATCAAAATAAATCTTAATTTTTGAGTTTTTCGCGTTTGCTAAAATCACGGAATCAACTTTTTTGCCGTTAAGAGAGGATTGTCCGTCGTAAACAACTTTAACTTTGTCTTTTTTATAATTTAGCCAGAGCGCATTTCTGTAACCGGCTTCGGCTTGAAAATCGCGACCCGCCGTGCCAGTTAAAGTTTGCAAACCATTCCTAGAATCGAGTGTCCAGGCAGATTTTCCATTATAACCGCTGGCAGTTTCAAATCCATTTAAGTCAAAACTCTGGGTGTAAAGGTTAGGATTTGAAGTGCTCATTTGATAATTACCGGTTGCACCGTCTTCCAAACGAGTGATTCTACCCACCACCTGACGCGAAGAAACGCTCCGCAAAGCCTTTTCTCCGCCCAATGCTTTGACAGCTTTTTTTAGAATTTTGTCAGGTGATTGAGCTAAAGTACCAGTCGGTTGACCAAAAACAAACAATGCCAAAAATAAAGCCAAAATAATTGTTTTCATCATTAAGTAAAATTGCTGTGAAATGCTTTTAGTGCGTCGAAAAAACTTTCGGGTCAACAGCTCTAAACAGTAAATTCCGTTTCCTAGTCAACTATAATGTAGCAAGCATTGTAGTTTGTATTCAATAAAGCTCAGAAAAGATTTTCGCCGAAAACTGAAGGAAGCTGCCCAAAATAGATGTTCGTAGTTACAATAAAGGTTGGTTGAGGCAATTTTGCAGATTGCTCTTGTTAACGATGAGGATTGTGTCGCTGCGGTAAAACCTCAAGAAAGCAAATCTGCACTCAAATATATGGAGCGCGTCTTGAAAGCTGATATTTGCAGTTCGACCGAAATTAATTTCAAAAAATTATTACAAGCAGCG
>JBDTZD010000307.1:0-7157 GCA_040005335.1 Pyrinomonadaceae bacterium
CAACGCGATTGAATGTTAGTAACAGACAAGTCAGAACCGTCTGCGGTAGCGGGCGGGTAAAATAATTACGAATTAACAATTACGAATTACGAATTCTTCGTTACTCTTGTTGTTCGTAATTCATAATTTGAAATTTGAAATTGACTCCACTCGCCCGCTACTGCAGGCGGTTCTGACCTAATTTATGGAAAACGAAATTATCAAAACCGTGATTGTCGAAGATCAGCGCGAGCTGCGCGAAGGTTTAGCGACGCTCATCAATTTTACCGAAGGTTTTAAATGCACAGGAGCGTTTCGCACGATGGAAGAAGCTCTGGCTAGATTAAAACACGAAAAGCCCGACGTAGTTTTATCGGACATCGGTTTGCCCGGAATGAGCGGCATCGAAGGCATCGGCAAAATGAAGGAAATGTATCCCGATTTACTGATTTTGATGCTGACAATTCATGATGATAATGAGCGAATTTTTGACGCGCTGTGTGCTGGCGCATGCGGTTATTTGCTGAAAAGAACGCCCCCTTCAAAGCTGCTCGAAAATATTCGCGAAGCCGTCACGGGCGGCGCTCCAATGTCGCCTGAAGTTGCTACGCGCGTCATTAAACTTTTCCGCGACGTGCGCCCCCCCGAACGAGTTGATTATGATTTAACACCGCATGAAACACGCTTGCTGAAATTGCTGTGTGAGGGGCATAACTACACGACCGCCGCCGAAGAACTCGGCGTTAGCTACAACACCATCAAATTTCATATGCGCCATATCTACGAAAAACTTCAGGTTCATTCAAAATCAGAAGCTGTTTCAAAAGCCCTCCGCGACCGATTAGTAACTTAAATTTAGTGGCTATCCGTGTGGGTGGCGACTGATAGTTTATTTTTCCTTATTCCTTAGATACGGTTCGCTTGGAACCGAATTTACATTTGGAACGAGGATTTTTTTTTATGTCTGTAATTTTCAATGATCTGACAGCAACAGTTGGTGTTTTTGAGTCGGTTAATGTTTCTTTTCGCATCTACAGCGACGGCGGCGAAGAGTGTTCGGAACGGTATCTTAATAAAATTTACATTTTAGAACCTGAATCATCAGGCAATCGCGGCCAATGGTGCGCGGCTGATAAATGGATAAACCTGCTGGCTTGGTCGCCGCAGGGAACTTTTAAAAGAATCAACCATTCGCTTTATTTTTATTCGGATGATCCGCGCAAAACGAACAGTTCTCAAGCCGATTTTGTTCTTAATTATGCTCCGGCGACGGCGTATGATTATCTGGCAAACAGAGACGGGATAGTTTATAACGGCGCCGGCAAAATCGTTAATCCGCGAAATCCCTGTCTGTCTGGCTCGACAATCGAATGGCGACAGAGATTTGAGTCAAATGATTACGAAAGTTAATCAGACAAAACTTCAAAAAACAACAGAAAATCGTTTTAACTCAAATTTTATAGCAACGACAAAGATTCGTTGCTTTTTCTTTTCTTCGAAAAATGTTGCTGCCCATACGGGCGGTGACTCGCGCGTTTGTTTCGCGTAAATCTAATTGCATCGCGCCGGAAAAGCCGGAGGCAAGAAATTTTTAAGGAGAAAAGTTTTTATGTTTAATGTCGCACCAGCAGTTAATCCGCGTTCACAAGTCAAAAGCTCGACTTGTTGGCTCAGCGCTTTAGAGATGATGTTCGATTGGAAATACAAGCGTGGCTATAATTACGATTATTCAGCGGAAATTTTGAATAAAATGGATGCCTCGTTTTATCTCAATGTCGAGTATATCTACAAAAATGGAATTGCGCCGGGCGAATGCCGGGAAACGGCAAAAATGCTCGGACTCTTTGCGGCGGGCGGATCGCAGACAATTCCGCCTGACGTTCTTGAAGATTTGCTGCGTCGTAAAGGTCCCGTTTGGATTTCCGGTCGCTGGCTGCCCAATTCTTCGCACGCCGTCGTTATTACGGGCTGCGAAGCCGCGACTGGAAAAATTAAGTACATCGATCCATTGAAAAACTTTACGTTAACCGATAGCGACGGTTCAACCACCTGGCTCGATAATCGCGGTCCGGCATGGACAAATTGCGACGCGGGTTTGATGTACTGGATGTAAATTACAAGCAAATTAAATTAACGCAAACGGCAATTGATGGGGCCAAGTGAATAATCACAGAATTCTTTACTGGCTGTTGGCAAAAATCGGCGGATCAAACCGACTTAAAGTCAAAAGGAGAAAATCATGAAAAACTCAATTTTGTTAGCAATTCTAGGTGTCTTAATTATCTTCAGCAATGCGTCGCAAATAAGCGCGCAGAAGAACGGCGGCAAACTGCATACACCGGCGAAGGGAAGCGCAGAACGAGCGGCGATTCTCGAGTCTCTGCGCGGCAATCAACCAGTTATATTTTCGGTTAATTATCTGCGAGTTCACCACGGGTGGGCGTGGGTTGACTTCACGCCGCTCGACGCTGAAACCAAAAAGCCGACGGCTGAGGGCAGTCCGTCCCTCTTGCATTTGGAAAACGGCAAATGGCGCGTGATGGATTTGTCAAAGGTTCCCGAAGACCCGGATGACCCGCTCGGCGCAGAGGACGCAAGCGCGGTTTTCGTCAAAAATCTGCGCCAAACATTTGCTGGTGTTCCGGCAGACATTTTTCCCGCCCCAAGCAAATAAGATGGAAATCTGCTGCATCGGTGTTTTAGGGTTGTTTGTTTTTTGTTTTGCGCTTTTGAGCGCGAATTTATCTGGTAATAATCCACCAGATTTGAAAAAGAATAGTTAAAACCAATTCATTCGTTAAATATGAAAACCAAAAATACTTCATCGTATAAAAGTGAAGCAGACAAACAGTTTGTCGAAAATTGGGTTGAGCGGGTACAAACGATCAACTCATCTTTTTACGAAAAACTGACGGTTGACACTTCGTTTGGCGAAACTGTCATTTGGGGTTTTAATCACAATCGCCAAGATTTAGAACCGATTGTTTTTCTGCCGGGTGCGCGAACCTGCGGAATGTTCTGGGATTTAAACGATAATCTGAAAATTCTCAAAAAAGATTTTCGGATTTACCTGATTGATGTCATCGGACAGCCGGGGCTTTCATCAGGCAATTCACCTGATGCCAAAACAAAAGAATTCGGATTTTGGCTCGGTGAAGTTTTGGACGCCCTGTCTTTAAATAAAACGAATCTCGTCGGCGCGTCTTTCGGCGGCGAATTGGCGATGAAATTTGCGACCGTTGCAGCAGACCGAATTAAAAAAATGGTATTGATGAATCCTATCGGCTTAAGCTATATCTCGCTTGCGCCAAAAGTACTTTTTTACAATTTGCTGCCGATTTATTTCCCAAATAGCCGCAACGTTGAGCGTTTTATGGACAACGTAGTTTTAGCCGCGCCCGATGATTTACCCGCACCGAGACGCGCTCTGCTTGGCGAATTCATTTTGCAGACTTTGACGCGTTTTAATTTCCGCGCCGATTATCCGTACAAAATGCCGGACGCGGAATTAAACGGCTGGAGAGTTCCGACTTATTTGATTTTAGGTGGTTCGGACAAATTAATTCCGCACCGGAAGACTATCGAAAGAGCCAAACAACTTTTAAAAAACCTCAAAGATGTGAAAATTCTTAATGGAATCGGACACGGCATTGAAACTTCGGAAAAGGCAATCGAAACGCTCCGCGAAATTTTGAAAACTAAATGATTGGGTTGATATTTCGTAATGACAAACAGAAGTATTTATATTTTAGTCGCCCATGTTTTATTAATTGCCAATTCGCTTTTTATCCGCCTTTGACGAATAAAATTAATTCCTATCCTCCGAAAAAGCCAGGGTCCATTAAATACCAGTTAATTAATCCTGTCGCTAACTCAATTCCAAATACTATTAGTACGATTGCTTTTTCCGCAGCTTCGCATTCTTCCGTCCATTCGCCAATCCCAAGCTGCGGATTATAATAAGTTATTCCTCCCGCCTCAAACAACGGAATGGCGATTTTCTGTCGCCAATCGGTTTCTCCGCACGCTCCGCCGAGAAAAATTTGTTTCGTCATCAATAATCTTCTCTAGATTTAATTACTTTCTGTTCTGCGTTCAGCTAACCAACGACCGATGTTTTTTTCGATTTCGTCATAATCTTTATCACCGGGAACGTGCTTTGAGTTCGGCAGAATTTTCGTTTCCGCAAGAGTTTTGAAAATTTGGCGACATCTTTTTATCATTTTTTCGGCAGGAAAAAAAACATCATCGTCTGCCGCTAAAACATATACTGGACCGTCTAAAAGTTTCATTTCATCAATCTTTAGTAGCGGCGGTCGTCGCATATCCATATTCACGCCCAGCAATGTTAATTTCTGAAAAGCTATGGAAAAATCGTCTTTCGTGGTGTAGAAAGCGTCCATAAACTTCAGCAAATCACTCATCTGTTTTGTTTTTAGAAACTTTCTCATCGGTAAAAGTAATTTGAAAACGGACTGGAAAAAAGAACCGCCGACAATACCAGCAGGCACGACGAAAATTGCTCGTTCGATTCGCTGAGGCTGATACGCTATCAAACGTTGAAGCACAAAAGCGCCATAAGAAACTGCTATTACCGGGACTTTTTCCAATTGCAAGCGGTCGAAAACCTCGGCGAGCCATTTGCCATAGCTAAGGTCTTTGACGGAAATCCTTGTTTCCGCGCTTTTGCCCGCCTGTCCAATAATATCTATGGCGTGAATTCGGTATTTTGCTGCCAGGCCTTTGATTACTTCGAGAGCCATCGGCGCACCCGCGTTTAATCCGTGCAGTAGCACGACAGGTGGCAAACCAGCCTCACCAAGTGAAATTATGTGCGTTTGACCGCCAACAAATGTTTCGACGAATTGCTCATCGTACCGGACGTTTAATGATGCGAGTTTCTGATCGTATAACTTTAAGATTTCCTGTTTATCTTTCTCGCTCTTATAAATTGAATTCGTTTTCATAATGCAAATTTGTCAGGAAAGGCTTGATTTATTTGCTCAAAAGCAGCTTGATTGGGATATTTGTCAGTTAGACAAACTTTAATTTGCGAATGCTTCGTGATTAATTCGGGCAGTAAACTGCGCCAAGGTCCGCCACCGCCCGAACATAAATCAATAATCTCCGCTTGGTTAATTTGCTTGAGAGCGTTTTGCAAAATAGGCAGCGCCACTTTGTAGGGACTCGCCTTTTCAATCACAAATTGAAGGTAATCGGTCGCTGCATCTCGAATCGAACTCGGACACCAAGGTTCATCTTCAATCTCGATAAAATGAATTCTGCGCAATTTTTTCTCCTTAAAAATTCTCAAATCTGATTATCATCGCATTATTTTACAATTGTTTTAGTGATGTCTGCGGGCAGTTTCGCTTTTTGTCAGACTACCGTTTGATAACTGGGTAATCCTGATAATCTTGGTCATACCCGTCGAACTTCTCGACTTTGGGCGAGAATTTGACAAGTCTTCGAGTTCTGCGGAGCCTAGTTCTTTTGTGGATGTTGTCGTTAAACCTTCCTCCTGCGGTGCATCAAGATCATCCAAGATTTTATCAAATGCCATCTTCCACGCTCCTTCTTCTTTAACCATCGGCATTGTTAGCCAGTTTGCGCCCGCCGGATCTTTAGCTTCGACGCTGGCAATTTCGCCTTTGATTTTCTCATTCTTAAATTCGACGGCATCTTTTAGAAATGACCCGTCGCCTTTTTTGAGAACTTCATCAAGACTTTTCTTTTGCGCTTTAGCGGAAGCTGCAATCATTGTTAATGATTTTTTTGAAAGCGTATTTTTCAGAACCTCAACATCCTGGTTATTTAGTGCTTGAATGAATGTTTTTAAACTTTCAGTCGGACTATTGGCGCTTGATTCAGTATCTACCTGCGAAGTTGTTTCGAGGTGGGTCGTCTCAGCGACGGATTGATTGACAGCGGTATTACTGACCTTTGCAGCGGTTGGTTTGATGGTTGATGATGGCGTCGCAGAACAAGCGGCAAAACTAACTGCAGCAGTCGTAATAAAAATTATTTGTTTGATTTTCATCTTTTTACTCCTTTTATTTTTTTTATTCATTTGTCAAAATCTTAAATTCCGCCGGTCACCGGAATCATGATTTCTGGCGGTGGTGCGGGAACCACAATATCAATTCCCGGCGGCGGAACTTCCATTGGGTTGGCAAGTGATACAAAGAGGGGCAGTTTTGCAAAAGCCTCAGGTTCAAAATATGCCACCAGCCAATTAAGCCAACCGAGCGTATAAGTTGTTTTTGAAATATCGCCCGTCAAAGTCGCCGCGTTGCGAATCCGATCAACCCGTTTGTCCGCCATTATCGAGCGATGCGCGAACATAATGTCAATCTGAAATTTGTTGATCCAGTTGATTGTCACTCCGCCGCAGATTCCGTCAACCTTCATCTCGCCTTTTGGCGTCGCGCCTTTTGGCTGCACGTTTTTGTAACGATTAAGCAATAGGTATTGCACTAGCTTGACGTCATCGCGATGGTTCGGGCAATTTAGCCCAACCGCGTTAATCACGTTATAAATTACCGGCAGCGCGGCGGATGTTTCGATATATCCCATTTTAATTTCTCCTTAAATATAAAAAGTTTTGGTAACTTTCTAGAAGCCAATTTACGCTCTGGAAAACCGTTGGTCGCCACCCGAACGGGCAGGTAAATTAAAAATTCTGTCTGTTCAACCAATTGCATAGAATCAATCGGTTTTTTGGCTTTTTGTTGCAAGACGCGAGAGAGTTATTGACCAAACGGGTGGCAAAAATTTGATTTTGTAATTAGCAGAGTTGGCAGATGAAGCGAATACGCGGAAGTTTTACTATCCAAACGGGCGGCGCAAACTGCATCCGGTTTGTTTTAATTTCTTCTCAGATTATTAGCAGACATTTTTTGAGGAGAAAATTTTATGACACCCGAACAAATTACTTTAATTCAAACGAGTTTTAAGCAGGTTGCTCTGCAGGCAGACGCGGCGGCAACCAATTTTTATCATCGTTTGTTTACGCTGCAACCTGCATTAAGACTGATGTTTCCGGCAGATTTAACTGCCCAGAAACAAAAGCTGATGACGACACTCGGTTTTGCTGTGGGAAGTCTAACCAAATTCCACGCTCTAATTCCTACACTCGAAGCATTGGGGCGCAAACACTCGCTTTACGGCGTCAGGGA
>JBDTZD010000109.1:0-7103 GCA_040005335.1 Pyrinomonadaceae bacterium
AAAAATGGAATTTGTAGTTAGTCAAACCTCGCTTAAAGAAGAACTAGGATTTGTGCAGGGAATTGTTGAACGAAAAAACACGATTCCAGTTTTATCAAATATCGTTATCGAATCGGTTGGCGAAAATGCAATTCGCTTTCTGGGAACAGATTTGGATGTGACAATTCGCTGCGAGATAGAAGCGGAAATCAAAACGGGCGGTGCGATTTGCATTCAGGCGCGTAAACTGTTTGATATTGTTCGGCTGCTGCCCGATGCGCCGGTAAAATTCAAGCGTGAGGAAAACGATTGGGTCAAAGTAGAGTGCGGCAGATATAACGGCAGATTAGCCGGAGTTCCGCGCGAAACATTTCCTGAAGTTCCTAACTTTAAGTCCGCTCCTGAAAAACTCCCCGCCGAATTGTTTCGTAATTTTATCAAACATACGGCTTTTGCTATTACGCAAGAGCAATCGAGATTTACCCTCTCCGGAGCAAAATTTATGGTTGGCGGTGGACTGGCGCGAATGGTCACGACTGACGGACACCGCTTAGCTCTGATTGAAAAGAAAGATTTAAATGGCGTTGGCGCGGATACGGAAATTGATGTTCTAATTCCAAAGAAGACTTTGAGCGAGATTACAAAACTTGCTGAAACTGCGACGGGCGACATCGCTTTTGGCGAAGATGCCAATCATATTTACTTTGAAGTCGGATCTCGTTTATTGATTTCGCGCAAGCTGACCGGTCAGTTTCCTAATTATGAAATGGTTCTTCCCAAAAATAATGATAAAACCGCTCATTTTGATGCACAGGAATTTAGTGACGCCCTGCGACGCGTCGCTCAAACAGCTGATGACCGGACGAGAGCGGTACGAATAGAGTTTGGAGGAGGCACGATTAAACTCGGTGCCTCCTCTTCGGAAGAAGGCGAAGGCAATGAGGAAGTTTCGACCGACTATGATGGCGAGGAAACCGTCGTTGGTTTCAACGCACAGTACGTCCAGGACTTTTTTAGCGTGATACGTGAGGGTCAAGTCTCATTCGAGTTTAAAGACGGTAACGCGCAAGCCCAGATGCGTCCTGTGACTGAAGATGCCAGCTATGACTACAAATATATCGTAATGCCCATGCGAGTTTGAAACATTTTAAAATCAATCAAATAGAAAAGGCGACATTATTTGTCGCCTTTTCTATTTAAATCGCTTGGGTAAGAGTTAGAAATTTATAAATGTCTAATTTACCTACTTTCCGCCGTTTGCGAGTTCTCCAATCAGCATGAACAGCGGTAAATACATTGAAATGACAATGCCCCCGATGGTGACGCCCAAAAAAGCGATTAGCGCAGGTTCGATAAGTGCTAACAAATCGGCGATTGCAGAATCAACTTCCTCTTCGTAGAAATCGGCGATTTTACCAAGCATTGCATCCAGCGCACCAGTTTGTTCGCCAACTCCAATCATTTGCGAAACCATTTCCGGGAAGACTTTGGTTGCTTTGAGCGGATCAACAAAGTTTTCTCCGCGTTCGACTCCGCTCCTGACTTTCATGATTGCTTCTTCAATAATCGCATTTCCCGAAGTTCGAGCTGTGATCTCGAGCGATTGCAGAATTGGTACGCCTGATGATAACAGTGTTGACAGAATTCTTGAGAAACGAGCCACTGCTATTTTTCGCAAAATACCGCCGAAAATCGGCAATCGTAGCATTATGGCATCAGTATTATATCTCCCTTTTGGGGTTCTCCTATAATAAAATATACCGACTGCCGACCCAATGAGTATTAGTAAAGTTGCTACGCCCCCCCATCCTGCGAGAAAACCGCTGATTGCCATGACGATGCGTGTCGGCAGAGGGAGCAGTTTTCCGGGTCCGAGCAAACCTAAAAAAATTATTTCAAACTGCGGAATCACAACAACCATGATGATCGCAATCGCACCGATTGCGACGAAAACAACTGCCGATGGATAAATCATTGCCGAAACAATGCTGCGTTTGAGTTTAACGACCTTTTCGATGAGAGTCGCCAAGCGTTGCAGGATAATATCTAAAACACCGCCCGTTTCACCTGCATCAACCATGTTTGTATAAAGGTTGTCAAAAACTTTCGGGTGTCTTGACAATCCAGCAGCCAGCGTTGAACCTTCTTCAACATCTTGCCGGACGTGATTCAAGGTATCTTTGAAAAACTGATTTGGCTGTTGTCCGGCAAGGATGTCGAGACACTGCACGAGCGGCAACCCTGCATCAATCATGACGGAAAACTGTCTCGTGAAAATTGCTAATTCTTTTGAACCGACTTTTTTGCGTTTGCCAAGCTTTGGTAAACTAAGCGCCGCCCCTTTTTCAGAGGCGGACGTCAGCACGATTTGCTCGCGGCGTAAAACGATTCTCAAAACTTCTTGGTTATCGGCTTCGCGTTCGCCCGAAACCATTTCGTTCAAACGATTACGCCCTTTATAGACAAATGTCGGCATAACTTGTATTAACTCCTGTCGAGGAAAAACTGTAATGTTTTATATCATTAACGAACTGGCGGACGAGTTCCTACTGGGCGACCTTGAGCGTATGGGCTCATTGTCCCACCACTTGCGTTCGGCACATTTGGTTTAGCCACATTACCAGTATAGTTAGAGTTTAGCCCAGCACCGCGTTCTATTAACTCTTTTAATTCATCGGTATTTGATGAGCGGGCCATCGCTGTTTCGAGCGTGATAAGCCGTTTGTAATACAGCGACGCCAAGGATTGATTAAAAGTCTGCATTCCAAATTTATCTTGTCCGGTCTGCATCATCGAGTAAATTTGGTGAATTTTGTCTTCCCGAATCAAATTACGGATAGCTGCATTCGGAATCAGGATTTCCAGCGCCATCGCCCGCCCGCCCCCGCCTGCTTTGGTAAGCAGAGCTTGGCAAAGAATACCTTCGAGCACAAGCGACAACTGCGTCCGTACTTGTGATTGCTGTGCTGAAGGGAAAACATCAATGATGCGGTTGATTGTGGAAGCCGCTGAGTTGGTATGCAAAGTAGCAAAGGTCAAGTGACCGGTTTCCGCAATGCGCAAAGCCATTTCAATCGTTTCCAAATCACGCATTTCACCAATTAGGACGACATCGGGATCCTGACGCAGAGCAGATTTCAAAGATTGTGCAAAACCGTGTGTATCAGAATTGACTTCGCGCTGATTAACAAGACAGTTTTTGTGAGGATGCAAAAATTCTATTGGATCCTCAATTGTCAAAATATGCTCGTGTCGGTCTTGATTGATTTTGTCAATCATTGAGGCAAGTGTGGTTGATTTACCGCTTCCTGTCGGACCGGTAACAAGAATTAAGCCTCGCGGTTTACTGCATAAATCCTTGACTACGCTCGGCAAGCCAAGCGTTTCAAACGACTTAATTTCATAAGGAATGGCGCGAAAGACTGCTCCGACGGCTCCCTTTTGGTTGAAAAGATTTGCACGAAAACGTGACATTCCTTTCAAACCGAATGAAAAGTCAAGTTCCAAACTTTCTTCAAAACGATGCTTTTGCGCGTCGGTTAAAACCGAATATGCTAGTTGTTTTGTATCTGCTGCCGAGAGTGCGCGGTAACCTTCGACCGGTTGTAAATGGCCGTGAACACGAACTTGCGGCGGCGAATTTGTGGTTAAGTGTAAATCCGAGCTGCCGAGTTCCGTCATTTTACGGAGCAGGTCGGGTAGAATTGGAACTAAACCTGGTATTTGTGGTTGATCTTGAAGCATGATTTTGGACGGCGTAATATAAATTCAAACCGAAAACAAAGATTGAATTAACGGAAGAAAAGCCTGACGCCAATATCTCAGCGTTAAAAGATGAATAATTGTTGCTTAAGTCAGTACGTTCGTACCGCACACAAAAGGCAGTACGAACGTATGTAGGTTTATCGAAGGCTGGCTGCTGCCTGTACATCTTCAGCTTGGCTTGTTCCATGCTGAAGTTTTTGAATAAACTGCTCTGAGTCAGCCGCAATTTTATCTGAGTAATCACTTGAGGCATTAGTCGAAAGACTGTAAATGCGTCCGCCAACTTCGGTGAAGTAAAACAAACGCGAATTGATTGCGCCACTGCCGTTTGTTTGAGCCACGACAACGAAGACTTTTTTGCCGTTAACTTCCCGTTGATAGTCATTAACAATCCAGCCTTCTTCTCGAATCATCTTATCAATGACAGTTCGGCGTAAGCTATTGACCGGCACGCCTGCAAGAGTTTTATCACGCATTTTGGCGGGCATCAAGACGCCTTCGGGTTGCGGCATTGCTGCACCAACAACGGAAAGTTGTGCGGAGCCAATTGATTTGCCGCTGGAATCCGCTACGCGATAACTTGCTTCGCCGTTTGGCGAGATTGATTCACCATGCCATCCAGCTATAGGTGTGTTTACCACAGTCGAAGTGTTTTGCACAACTTTTGCTGTTTTCGGATCATTTGCGCGATTTACTTCTCGGCGTGCCGCCAAAGCTCGTTTGCGAGCAGCGAAAGCACGGTTTCGACGCAATTTAGCGCGATACATTTTCCACCAGGAGCGTGAGTATTTTTTCACCTTTTTATTTTTCCGGTGAACTCTATTTTTTGAGGCTTCTGACCAATTTGTCGTCAACGGCGTTATAATACCTATTGACAACAACATAACCAACGAAAGAACAATAGCTCGTTTCATCTTTTTTCTCCCTTTTTTACAAAACAGTTTCTCTGACAACTTCCTCGATAGTAGTAATGCCATCACGGATTTTTTGTAAACCAGATCCGCGCAACGTCACCATTCCATCTTCGACTGCTTTTTTGCGCAATACCAGAGCCGACTCACCGATGAGGATTAACTCGCGCAATTCTTCGGTAATTTCCATAACCTCATACAAACCAACTCGTCCTTTGTATCCTGTTCCGTTGCATTTCTCACAGCCGCGACCTTTAACAGTTTTGATTTCGCCAGCTTCATCAGGCGAAAACCCAACCTCGATAATGGCTGCAACTGGAACGTGATGCTCTTCTTTACAGTTCTCACAAACTCGACGAATAAGTCTTTGGGCTTGTATCAAGTTAACACTGGTAGCGACCAGAAAAGGCTCGATACCCATGTTCATAAGACGCGAAATTGTGGACGGCGCGTCATTCGTGTGCAATGTAGATAAAACCAAGTGACCGGTCAAAGCGGCTTTAATCGCAATTTCTGCCGTCTCAAAATCACGTATTTCACCGACTAGAACAATGTTCGGATCTTGACGCAAAAACGAACGCAAAGCAGCGGCAAAGTTTAATCCAATTTGCTCTTTCATCTGCACTTGGTTAATGCCCAGCAAGTTGAATTCAACCGGGTCTTCCGCCGTCATAATATTAGTTTCGGGCGTATTAAGTGCCTGCAACGCAGAATAAAGAGTATTTGTTTTACCGCTTCCCGTCGGACCGGTAACGAGAACCATTCCGTAAGGTCTGCTGATGTTGCGCTTGAATTTTTCGAGCGATTCGGCTTCAAAACCGAGTTTGGTCATGTCAAGCATCAGCTTTTCTTTATCAAGCAAACGCAAAACAACTTTTTCACCGAACAAAGTTGGCAGAGTCGAGACTCGAAAATCGAGTTCGCGCGAACGGTTTTCAATTCTGACCTTAATTTTGATGCGGCCATCCTGAGGCAAGCGTTTTTCGGAGATGTCCAGCTTCGACATGATTTTAAGACGCGATATCAGCGCATCGCGCATTCTCATCGGCGGGTGCATAACATCATACAAAACGCCATCAATGCGAAAGCGAATCCGAAAATCTTTCTCATATGGCTCGACATGAATATCGGATGCGCCGCGCCGTAAGGCATCAACCAGTAAAACGTTGACTAATTTGACGACCGGCGCATCGTCAGAACTTTTAATGAGCGTAGAGAGATCAATTTCGTCATTAGTGTCAACTACTTCAAGTTCACTATCGTCAACCCCTCCAAACTCAAACTGGTCAAGCGAAACGGATAAATCTTCTTGCTGAATTTTCTGTTGCGGTTTAACAACGACTTTGGCTTGAGCGGCGGCATTACCGTTACCGTTACCGTTGCCATTGTCATTTCCCTTTCCGTTATTGCTAGTCTTATTATTACCGTTGTTACCGTTACTACGAGTAGAAGGAAAATTAAATCTTTCACTCGAGCCGTCAGTTATGATGTTTCCGGCGAGTTCGATTTCTTTAGCGTAGCTGTAATATTTATTAATAGCGACTTGAACTGATGCTTCCGAAACGACGACCGGTTCAATGTTCAAGCCGGTCATAAACTTGATGTCGTCCATGGCAAACACATTAGTCGGGTCTGCCATGGCTAGTGTCAGTGTCGCCCCAACGCGCGAAACAGGAAGAACTGAGTATTTTTGAGAGACTTCGTAAGAAATAAGGTTAATAACGGATTTATCTATATCGAATAAATCCAAATTGACTGAAGGGACCCCGTATTGACGCGATAAGACCGCAGTAATTACGTCGTCCGATAACATCCCAAGCTTGACAAGATTAAAACCAAGTCGTCCACCGTGCTGACGTTGGAATTCTAACGCTTCGCGCAATTGTTGCGGAGTCAGAAGGCTCTCACGGACTAAAATTTCTCCAAGTTTTGCTGACATTTAGTTTTGCGCTTTAACAGATCTGCTTCGAAGTTTGTAGCCTCAAGATTTTAGTGGAACTGAAATTGAAAAGTGTATCGTTTGTGAGTATTTTGACTTTAAAAACAGTTCAATAAAACCAGTTCAATAAAACCGTTTAGAAATGTATGTTATCTTTTAACATTTTTTATTGTCAAGCTAAATCGATACAGTTAAAGAAAATTATGAAGGATAAGCAGACTCCTCTTTACATATTCGTTCAAACTAGTTGGATTTGCAAGAAATAAATTGCTGAATGTACTAACTCGAATTTGATTTGTTAGTTTTAGAGGCAATTTAGGAAGAGAAATCAAACAATCCTTTTAAAAGGTGCGATTACCTGCACCATAAAATTATTGAGTGGTCGCGAAGTAACCCTGCCGCGCTTTGACACGCAAATTTGTTTTGTCGGGAACTCCGGCTTTGAGACGGACATATTTGCCGCTCGGAAAAGTAGCTTCGGAATAAAACTGCAAAAGATATTGAGCGCG
>JBDTZD010000268.1:0-7102 GCA_040005335.1 Pyrinomonadaceae bacterium
AAAGAAGCTTTCCATCGCGTCGTGAATAAATATTTGGCAAACCGAGACGGCGATTCTCTTCCTGCGCCTGACGAACGGCTTTATTGCCGATTCTCTGAAATTCAAGTGAACTTTCGTAGGTTTCGGGTTTTAGCTTAGTTTTATGCTTCATTTTATTCTCTCAATGAATTTCTCGAATAAATCTTGGTCAACAATAAAAATACTGTCTTTTTCTCCATATGCAATCTGGGGAAAACTATTCTCTGAATTGTAAAACAAACTCCACGAATCGGCTAAATTTTTATAGATTTGCCAAAAGTTATTTTGTCCGCGCATGAATCTTCGCCTGACATCTTCATCCGGAACAAAATGTCCGCCTTTTTTGACGCGTACGGCTATGCGAGCAATGGAAATTTCAGGCGAATCAACAAAGATAAAAACAATTTGAATTTGATAATCGTGCGCCTTCCAAATTTCAAATTAATCATGCAAATAACGACCTGAAAGTGTGCTTTCAATTAGCAGCGATTTTCCTTGCGCCGTCGCTTCGTGCAGTTTTTTGAAGAAGATTTTGCCGGCGCTGATCTTCTTTTCGGCTGGATTATGGGGTGAAAGCTCTTTGGCAATTTCGTCAGCATTTAAGAATTCGTAATCGTATTCCTGCAAAAACTGAAGCGCAAACGTTGTTTTCCCAACCCTGTTCGCGCCTGCAATAATCACAACTTGTTTTCCTGATTCCAATAGCTCACCCTTTAAATTTTCACGATCCAACCGCCGCCGACAACTTCTTCGCCGTTGTAAAAAATTGTTGCCTGTCCGGGCGTGATGGCGCGTTGCGACTGGTCAAAAACAATTCGCGCTCTGGCGTCCGGCAGCGCGTAAATTGTAGCGGCGGCGGGTTCGTGGCGATAGCGCACTTTGACTGCAGCGCGAACGGGTTCTGCGGGCATGTCAAAAGCCACCCAGTTAACGCCTTTGGCGATGAATTCGTTTGATTCCAGTTCTTCCGCTTCGCCGACAACGATTTGGTTTCGCGCCGCTTCGATTTGCACGACGTAGAGCGGTTTTTCGTTGGAAACGCCTAAGCCTCGGCGTTGCCCAACTGTGTAACGGTGAATTCCTGCGTGCTCGCCAACGATTTCGCCTTTAGTGTTGACGATTTCACCGCTCGCGGGAATTTCGTCAGTGCGTTCTTCGGAATCCAAATAGCGATCAATAAATTCCGAATATTTGCCATCCGGGACAAAACAAATTTCCTGCGATTCTTTTTTGTCAGCCGTGTAGGTATCCACCCCGCGCGCGATTTCGCGCACGTCCGATTTCAACATTTCACCCAAAGGAAAATAGGCGCGGGAAAGCTGATCCTGCGTTAATTCCCAGAGGAAATAGCTTTGATCTTTCCAATGATTTTTTCCGCGAAAGAGGCGATAACGATTTGCCTCCGCATCAAATTCAACGCGCGCGTAATGTCCAGTCGCCACTTTATCGCAGCCCAAGGATTGCGCGAGTTTATCGAGCGACGCGAATTTAAGACGCGAATTACAAGCCACGCACGGAATCGGCGTTTCGCCTGATAAATAACTTGCCACAAAGGGTTCGACGACATCGCGCTCAAAATCGCTTTCGAGATTCAAAACATAAAAGGGAATGCCGAGCGTTCCGGCAACGCGGCGCGCGTCGTAAACATCGTCGAGCGAGCAGCAACGCGACGGCAACGAATCGCCGTTTTCATCAACGTTGATATTGCGCCGTTGATTCCACAACTGCATTGTGAAACCGACGAGTTCGTGTTCCTGTTCTTTGAGAAGAGCCGCCGCCGCCGAAGAATCAACGCCGCCGCTCATGGCAACTGCTATTTTCATTTCAAAAAGTCCAAAGTCTAAAGTCCAATGTCCAAAGTCAATTTGCTGTGTTATGTTAGATGCTAAACAGCCGAACAACAGCAACCGACATGTCATAAACAGGATAACTCATTCGGTGGCGATAGGTCAGCTTGAAAGCCTAAAGTCAATAAGATACTGACTTTGGGCTTTGGACTTTAGATTTTGGACTTATAAATATGGAACTCGAAACTGAAGATTATCGCATACTGGAAGAACCTTATTACCGACCGTTGCGCAACGAAGTCGAACTGTTTGAAGCCGCCTACAAAGGCAAATTGCCTGTCATGCTGAAAGGTCCGACGGGGTGCGGAAAGACACGTTTTGTTGAACATATGGCTTGGAAACTAGGTCGTCCGTTGATAACGGTTGCTTGTCACGAAGATTTATCTTCGACCGATTTAGTCGGACGTTTTTTGCTCGAGGGCGAGGAAACCGTGTGGCACGACGGGCCGCTGACGCGAGCCGTGCGTCAGGGCGCGATTTGCTATCTCGATGAAGTCGTCGAAGCCCGCAAGGATACTGTCGTGATTATTCACCCATTGACCGATCACCGCCGCCGTTTACCGATTGAAAAACGCGGGACGGTCGTTGACGCGCCTCCTGAATTCATGCTCGTCGTGTCGTACAATCCGGGCTACCAATCAATTTTAAAAGATTTGAAACAATCTACTCGTCAGCGTTTTGTGGCAATGGAATTTGATTATCCAAAGCCAGAATTTGAAACCGAAATTGTTGTCCGCGAAGGCGGAATTGATGAAACGACGGCAAGGGATTTAGTGACAATTGGGCAAAAAGTGAGGAATTTGCGCGGTCACGGGCTTGAGGAAGGTGTTTCAACGCGTCTCTTAATTTATGCCGCGCAACTGATTGCGAGCGGCATCGCTCCGGCAGACGCAGCGGAAGTCGCTATTTCGTCGCCAATTACCGACGACCGCGAGTTGCAGCGCAGCATTCGGGAAATTGTGACAACAGTCATTTAAATGGAAAACGTCAGTAACGGAAAACTGAAAATGGAAAACTGAAAACGGAAGACAAAGAATAGGTTGGTTATAACTTTCATTTCTTTGCTTCTCGGTTTTCCATTTTCAGTTTTCCGTTTTCCGTTAATAAGCTAAGCCAACGGTTTGCGCCCAAAAAGCGTCAAAAGCTTGCTATTCAAGTTAGATATAATAGGACAAGTAAATGCAGATAAACTTTTTGCCGAATTTTTTAAGACAAGGCGTTTTTGTTTTGGCGGCAGCCGCGTTGACCACGGGTTTTGCCTTCGCACAGCAAGCACAAAAAACGCGTTTTGATGTTACCAATTATCGAATTGAAGCGCAGCTCGTGCCGTCTGCGAACCGTTTACAAACAATTGCTGATGTAACTTTTGTTCCTGCCGATAGTACTCGCAGCGTCACGTTTGAACTTAACGGCTCGCTCAAAGTCGAGAGTATTACGCGTCTTGCTGCCGGACAAAACCTTAATCCGCAAGTGACGCCTTCAGCAGCGCCAACGACACGCAATCCGAAAGCATCGGCGCGCCCCGCTGCGACTCCACAGACGCAGCAGACGAGCGGTGAAGCGGTAATCACTTTTGTTCAGGATCAAGTCGGGGTGAGCGATACAGGTCCAAACGTCCGTATTGATTTGGGCGAAACGATTGCGGCTGGAACGCCCGTCACGCTTCGATTCAAATATTCGGGAACGCTTTTAACGCCCGAAGGCGGACCATTGGCTAATAAAAAGCTGGCTTCAATCGGCGATTCGGTTTCGTATCTGATGTATGCCTCACGCTGGTTTCCGTTTCACGATTATGCTGCTGATCGCGCGACCGCTGAGATTTTGATCACCGTTCCGGCCGGAACACAGGTTGTCGGCTACTCGGATGAACCAGTGACACAAACGGCAGCCAGCGGTGGGCAGACTCGATATCGTCTAGTTAACACCAAACCCGCGCTTATCGGGAATCTCGCGGCGGGTAAATTTATCAGCAAATCATTACGTTTCGGCAGCAACGAAATTCAATTCTTTGTCCAGCCGACTAATGAAGGACGCATCAACGAGTTTGGCGAAACCATCGGTAAAGCTCTCGAATTTTATACAGCGCATTTCGGAGCCGCTGCCAATGGCAACAAATTAGTTGTGGCGCAAATTGACGACGAAAGTCTGGATACTTATTCAGGTGCAGGGATGATGTTTTTATCCGCCAAGCTTTTTGAAAACACGCCGCTCAACGCTAATGAAAAACTGGAACGTGAAACTGCTTATCAATGGTGGGGACAAACCGTTGGGTTAAAATCGTTTGACGATGCCTGGCTCTCGCAAGGTCTGGCAGAATATAGCGCGCTCGAATTGCGCGAAAGCAAAGCCAACTCGACGCAAACGGAAGAAATGAACCGCGAACTGCTCGAACGCGCTTTGACTTTTGAACAGACGGCTTCTCTCGTTCGCGCTCCGGCGACGCTCGACGATCAATCCTCGGCTTATCAATACATCGTTTATTATAAAGGCTCGGCCGTCTTTCGCCTGCTTCGTGAAACGATGGGGCGCGACAAATTTAACACGCTCCTAAAAACTTATTTGACACAGTATCGCGGCAAAAACTCTTCGATTGACGATTTTGAAACGCTTGCCTCAAAAGTTAACGGTACTCCTTTGCGTTATTTCTTTGCGCGCTGGGTCGAAGGTACGGGCGTTCCCGAATTCAAAGCCGATTATCAAATTATTCGCACCCGTTCGGGCAAATTTATCGCTCGCGGAACGGTCACCCAGAATTATGATAATTTGCGTCTGCCGGTTGATGTCAAGCTGCGTTCGGAAGGTGACGACGGTAGCCAAACCCAGACGCTCAAAGTCGAAGAATCAAGCGAAGATTTTAATCTAACGTCAACTGGTAAACCGCTTGAAGTCGTCATTGACCCAAGTTATAAACTGCTTAGAATTGACGACGATTTGCGCGTTTCGGCGATTGCGCGGCGCGGCATCGAACAATATAAAGACGGCAATTTCGCCGAAGCGCAGCAGCAGTTTGAAGCGGCTTTAAAATTAGACCGCTCAAATTCATGGGTTTATTACAACCTTGGTCTGCTCTTTCTCGAACAACGTAATTACGATTTGGCAATTGATAACTTTAAAGCGTCTCTCGGCGGCAATCTGCGCCCGCAGTGGCTGCAAGTTTGGGCAAACGTCAAAATGGGCAACGCTTACGATTCGAAAGGCGATCGCCCCCGCGCTGTCGCAGCCTACAAACGCGCCGAAAATCTTGGGGATGATTATGATGGCGCACAAACCGCCGTCAAAAAATATCTCGCCGCGCCTTACGACCCGAAAAACAAAGAGGCGACGGCCAGCAAATAGCACAAAAACAAAGGGCAGAGCCATTGTAGCTCTGCCCTTTGTTTTTAAACGATCAAACGTTCGATTGTTTCTATCAGTTCATCCAAACCTTTTGGTTTCACGAGAAATGCCTGGACGCACATTTCAGCAAGTTTGTTCGAATGTTACCGCGTCATCTGCGACGCTCTGGAAAATTTATTGGACGGCGATAGAAAGTTGTTTAACGTAAATCGGGTTGGAAATTATCCACGGGGAACTCGAAAAGTTTAAACTGTCCAGATAAACTTCAACCCGATAAACACCTGTTTCGTGTGCTACAAAACTAAAATTATCGGTATCCGCAAATTCTTGAATTTTAATACCATTTCTGAAAAGTATAAAACGACTTTTAACCGGAGATTGCGCCGACAAAGCAACCCTCGTTGTGAGCGTAATATCATCGCCCATTATTTGTTGCTCCGCACCGGTATCTGCTTTGAAGATAAAACCATCAGAATCACCCAAAACGTCAAAAGCTAGATAACAATGTCCGTTTTTCACCGCTTCGAGCAAATTTTCCTGAGTCAATTCTTTATTGTTTTCGAGCCAAACGTGCAGCCTCACAAGCCTGAAAATTGTAGTGTAAGAATCAATTTGGGTTTTGAGCAAATTATGATTGGCGCGGTCTGAAAAACTCAAACCAATATTTGAATGCGCGTCCGACGCGCCGAACAAAATCATTTTTTTGCCGCCGCTCGTCAGCTCATCAAACTTTTGTAAATTTGCGTTTGGGCGTTCAAAATTCCGCGCCATTGTGAGCTCCGGGTAAACGCCAAAAGACCAGAAATAATCAAAAAAGGTCAGAAAACGCGGAAAATTTTTGGCGTTAGAGTGGAGACTGTAAACTTCGCTTCCATCAAAATCTTTCGCCGTCTCCCAAGCCTTGTATTTATCGGGATAAGTGATCAAAACAAGGCGATTTTTTTGCTTAGCCCAGTTTAGTAAGTCGGCTGTGTCTTTCGTATTATCCTGATTCGCGTCAGCGTCGCCGGGCAAAATCAAAAAACGGTCGCCTTGCTTGCTCGAAACTTCGTTGCCGCCAACGAATAAAACACCGCCGTGGCTGCCGTTGAGAGTTTGTCTGGACGTGTCGTAAAGCGGCGAAGGATGTTCGGTCAGCAAAACAAAATCGAGCCCGTTTTCTTGCGCTGCCGCAATAAGCTCGTTAAAACTGCCCGCGCTGTGTCCGCCTAATAATGTGTGAACGTGGATGACGCCTTTGTAATGCCTAAAACCCTCATTTTTTATTTCGATACGGTTAGCGTTGAGGTCGTTAATTTTGGAGTTGATAGCGCCAAGCTGCAGCCTGCGCCAACAAAACGGAATTTGCACGGCAACAAACAAAATTAACAAACCAAGAACGATTTTTTTCCAGAGTTTCATAAACAGTCAACAGTTAACAATCATTAGTTATCATAAACTACAAGTAATTTTCTTGTTGACTGATAAACTGATGACTCTGTTAACTGATAAAGTCAACCGAAACAGCGTGAGCGGCAATTTCTTTGCCAAGCGCGGCGACTTTTTGATGTTCAGCGTTGTTCGTATAAATGTCGAGAGCGGCTCGGTCGGCAAACGTGGCGACCAGTCCGGTATCGTAAGAGCGCGGCAAACTAAGCATGTCCGCTCCAACATTTAAACTAATAATTTCGGGAATAAACTCTGTTAGATTTTTGAGTTTTTGGCGATGTTCTTCGCGCTGTTGCTCAGAAATTTCAGGTTTGTATTTCCAAACGACGATATGAGTCAGCATTTCAACTTCCCTCTTCGCACCATTTTTTGGTGACTTTGTGACGGTATTCAAACATTTTTTTGAGTTTGGGTAAAATGGCGAAAGGCGCGGCAAGCCTGCCCAAAATTCCAAACGGCGGTTCAAATTCGAT
>JBDTZD010000121.1:0-2134 GCA_040005335.1 Pyrinomonadaceae bacterium
GATCTTGTTTGTCCATTTTTATTCTTCCTCTTCAAAAACAATATTGCCCTTCATTATTTCGAGATAGTTTTGCCAGAGGCGCGAAACTTTCATGCGATATTCGACTAATTCGCGGCTGACATTAAAGTGACGGGCAATTTGACGCGATGTTTTGCCTTCGCGGATAAAATCTCGCAAAGCCGAAAAGGGCACGAGAGCCGCGGCGCCCACCGAATATGCTTGTTCCTCAATTTCCGGGCGATAATCGCGGGCGATTTCCTGCCCGTCTTTATTATAATTTTTGATGGCGAGCCGCGAAGGTCTGTGCCCGAGAAAGACATGCGAAATTTCTTCCATCAACGTTGCTTGATGACGGGTAGGCGAATGAGTCGGGTTTAAAATAATAAGTTTTTGTCCGTTCGGAAGCGGCAAACCGCTCGCCCCACCAGACCATTTATCGCTTCCTGCGCCCAGCAAGTGTTCAACAATATCCTCCGGCATCAAATCCTTAATTGCCTCAAAAGGTACGACTAACAATTTGGCGTAACGCGCTAGCGCGAATGGATCGAGCTGTTGTTTGTCGTTTCGTAAACCCGCAAATTCGCGCAATCCAATGGCGCGAATTTCATATTGTCTGCCCTTATCAGTTGGCGGTAAATTTGCAGTATCCACAGGATAATTATACACATCTTCGGCAAATATTTCGTCTTAATCATAATCAGAAAACTTCTGATTGAATCTCCGTAATTAATTTTAGGCAAACAAAATAGAAATCGGTCATGACATCTGGAATTGATGCCGTGACCGATTTCAAATCTGAAATTTGAAACGTTTTATTCTTCGCCTGGGTTGCTAAACTGTTTGTATGCCACACGAAACATTTCCGAGAGTGCGCGAGCGGTTTCGGGAGTCAAGTTGCGGTCGGCGCGCAAGTGAGCTTCGATGATTTCCGGTGTTGGTTCGTGCGGATAATAGATCACCGGCTCAATTTGGTCCGTCCTCTGCGTGCGTTTCATCACACGGTCAACCGGCATATCCAGCCAATTTGTCAGACGTGCGATGTTATCTGCATCGGGTTTGCCAGTTCCATTTTCAATCCGCGAAAGCGTCGAAGCCGAAACCTGCGTTTCATTGGCCACATCGCGCAGTGATAATTCCATCTGCTCACGTTTGCGCTTGATAGCGCGCCCCAGTTCTTTTGTATTGATAAAACTTCCGTTTTTTGCTGTTGCCATAAGTTTGTTAACTCCAATTCATAGATAAAACACTCAAACCATTTGTGAAATTAACACAAAATTTTTTTAGATGCAAGACTGCGTTTCATACTTGACACGCATCTATTAAAATGAGACACTGTTTCATGAATGAAACGGACGGTTTTCAAACAATTTAATTGTTAAGGATAAAGCAGAAATGACAACGAAAACAGCAGTCAAAGAAACGGCACAGGGTTTAGCAAAAAATTCAATTGAGATGCGCGAAAAGCGCGCGCAAGCAATTGCGGCAATGAATTTAGTGACGCGCGAAGGCGACCGTTTTCAAGTTGGGACGCCGGGGCTACGATCACGATCACGATTTTACGAAGTGTGGCGCGATGAAAATGCCAAAGTGCGTTGTAACTGTCTTGAATTTGAAGAAACGTCAGCAATTGATGCCGCGTTTCGCTGCGAGCATATTTTAGCAGTCAAACATTCATTGCTGGCTCGGACAACCGAAGCCTCGATGAATCAGCCCGCTCCGCTCAAGCCGGTTGTGCCAAAAGCGGTCGAATTTAAAGTAGAAAACGCACATGAGGAACGAACTGATTCCAATCGTTCCGAACATGAGCTGGTCGCAACATTGGATGAGACGGCGGTGACGGGACAAGCCGCGGTACGCAAGGCTATTGAAGAAAGAAAATCACTTGTTCAGGAGACGAAGCAAAAATCTAATGTGAGTCAGTTCGCGGACACAAAAGACAAAAAGGAAAACACAATGAAAAGAGAAAACATTAAACAAACTTCGTTCGCCGAAGTCGAAAAACAAGAAAACAATGCACAGGAAATTCAATCGCAACCGACAAGCAATGTTATCCCGATGCCGTTTACGCAAACCCTCAATGCCCTCCGCCAAAACGTTGACCCGCAGATGGTCAAACAGCGCGAAGGGTGGCGCG
>JBDTZD010000041.1:0-7044 GCA_040005335.1 Pyrinomonadaceae bacterium
AAAATTATGACTTCTCGGAAGGCATCAAAATTGTTTCAGAACTTTTGGGAAAAGACTTTTTTGCCGGACATCTTTTTACCACCGAAAATGATTTCCAGCTTGATGTCGGCAAGAAAAACGCCCGCTTGAGTGTGGGTAAACCCACTTTTAAAGCAAAACGGGAAACACATCATAATCGCGAGAAACAGTTTTTAATTGACCCAAAAAATTTCTATTTGCAGGCTCTCGGAATCACGAATGAAACGGGCAAGATCCTCGCCAAACAGGAAGACAAGTGGCGTCAAATCAATAAATTCGTCGAAATAGTCGGGGAATTATTTGAGAATTCCGAACTCAAAGAGCGACAGGAAATTGAAATTGTTGACATGGGTTCGGGCAAAGGCTATCTGACGTTTGCGCTTTATGATTATTTTAACAACGTGCGGAAAATCGAGGCGAAAGTTACCGGCGTTGAAGCGCGCGACGAATTAGTGTCGCTTTGCAACGACGTGGCGACAAGCTGCAATTTTCAAAATCTAAAATTTAAAAAAGGTTTGATCAACGATTTCGCGTTTGAAAAAACGGACATTTTGATTGCGCTGCATGCTTGCAACACGGCGACCGACGACGCGATTTTTAAAGGAATTTCTGCCAAAGCGAATTTAATAATTTGCGCGCCGTGCTGTCATCAGGAAATTCGCCCGCAGATAATCGCGCCCGCAATGCTCAAAAATGTTTTAAAACACGGCTCTTTGCTTGAACGCGAGGCTGAGACTTTGACTGACGGTTTGCGGGCGCTATTGCTTGAACGCGAGGGTTACGCGACCAAAGTCTTTGAGTTTATTGCATCCGAACACACGCCGAAAAATAATATGATTGTCGGAACCAGACGAGAGCGAACGGTTGATGTCGGAAATATCAGCCGTCAAATCCAAGACCTAAAAATCTTTTACGGAATCAGTGAACAACGACTTGAAAAACTTCTCAATTCGTAATCGGTTATTTTGTCAGAAGATTTTTTAGCTCAACTCGATCAATCTCCAATGATTTCTCAACGTCAACAAGATTTTTCGCGTCTCTCGGCGTGAGCGAGTTCTGAGTTTGCAGCGCCAAGTAAATATCTATGCTGCGCTGATTATATTTCTCCGCCTGACGCAAACCAGTAATTTGTTCGCTTTTGGATTTCGCTTTTTTTGCCCAATAATAGTGACAGTCGCCGTACACCGAGTAAACTTCAGCTAAACGCACTTTGAGGCTGACGTTGCTGGGGTCGGCGTTTGAAAATTCTTCAAACATTTTGATTGCTTTTTGATAGTTGATTGAAGCTTCTTCAAATTTCTCAAGGTTTTTCAATATGTCGCCCATCCGGCGGTACGTTCGCGCAACAGCAGTTTGCGCGAAAGCGTTTTTCGGATCTGCCGCCGCCGTCTTTTCCTGGATTTCTAAGGCTTTTCGACAGTTTTCCTGTGCTTCGTTGAAATTGCCTTGATTGGTCAGACTCGAAGCGATTGAATTAAGCGTGAAAGACAAATCAAGTTGATATTGCGCGTTGTTTGGGTTGGCGGCGGCGTTTGCTTGGTCAATCGCAATTGCTTTACGATAAAGCTCCAACGCCGAAACAAAATCCTGTTTTTGCTCAAAAACCCCGCCCATACTTTTGTAGGTCAAAGCCGCATTGCGCAAACGAGTGCCGCGTCTCTCAGCCCCCTCGTCAACCAGAGCCAGCTCTTGATAAATGTTTGCCGCCTGCCGAAAGTTTAAAATCGCACCATCATAATCGCCTTTGGCTCGCACGGCGCTAGCTAGAGAGCTCAACGCAACTGCCAAATCCGCCTGCACAGTAGTGTTTTGCGGAGATTTTTGAGCTATTTCAGAGCGAATCGCGACCGCTCGCTGACAGAAATCCACCTGACTTTGGAAGTCACCTTTTTGCGCAAGTTGTTCGCCAACATTAATGTACAACTTGGCTAAAGTGTTGCGGTCAGCATCAGGGTTGTTTGATTGTGAAACAAGCCTTTCTTGGATTGCCAAAGCTTTGCGGTAATTCTCTAAAGCCGCGTTTGATTCCCCCGTGTTCGCGCTTTCCACAAAGCCGCCTTGAATGTCGCCAACCTTTTGGTAAGCAAGCGCCAGTTCACGTTGGAGGTCGGGCGAATTGTCGCTGGTTTGAGCGAGGTTATCAAGATATTCGAGCGCATCCGTTACCAGTTTTTTTCGGGTTTCGGTTGAACCGGGAAGATTTTTGATGCGTTCGTGATAATCAAAAAGCACCGTGTTGGCCAGTTTCCTAACTTGGTTGAAACGCTGTTCGGCGCGGTTGCGCTCACGACTGGCAACGACTGCTTGCCAGCTCGTAACAATCGTTGCTGAAATGAGTGTTAGTGCAATCAACAAACCCGCGAAAACGCCTAATCTGTGTCTTTTGAGAAATTTACCGGCGCGATAGAAAGTAGTATCGGCGGTTGCCGAAACGGGCAAGCCGGCGAGATGTCGGCGAATGTCTTGGGAAAACTCTTGGACCGAAGCGTAACGCCGCTCCGGCTCTTTTCGCAGTGATTTAAGAATTATGTTATCGAGGTCACCGCGCAGGGATTTTAAATTTTGGGTTTTGGATTGTTGGTTTGCTCCATCCACCGTTTGGGTTGATTGCTGAACCGTTTTCGAACTTTGAACTTTAGGTTTTGAACTTATAACCGAACTCGGTTTGGGCGGCACGGCGTTCAAAACAATTTGCGCTGCTTCTTCGGGCAAACGACTTTCGATTTTGTATGGACGCTCTCCTGTTAAAAGTTCATACAAAACAACTCCGAGCGAATAAACGTCGCTCGCTGTTGTAATGGGCAAACCTCGCATTTGTTCCGGACTGGCATATTCCGGTGTCATCAAGCGAAACATTGTTGCCGTCGCTTCCGCCGTTTCGAGCGACCAATCGGGATGAAGCAGCTTAGCAATGCCGAAATCCAGCAACTTAGGGACGCCGGCCTCTGTGACGAGAATGTTTGACGGTTTCAAATCACGGTGTACGACGAGGTTTTGGTGTGCATAAGAAACCGCACCGCAAATTTCCTGGAAAAGTTTGAGGCGTTCTTCAGTTGAGAATTGATGAGAATCGCAGAATTTTGTAACAATCTCGCCTTCGATATATTCCATCACCAGATACGGCAAACCGTCAGCGGTTGAACCGCCGTCAAGCAGACTGGCAATATTCGGGTGTTCGAGATTGGCGAGAATCTGGCGTTCCACGACGAAACGTTTAAGAACTGCGTTCGTATCCATTCCGCGCTTGATTAGTTTGACGGCGACTTGCTTTTCAAAATCGTCATCGCGGGCGGCTAGATAAACCGTTCCCATACCGCCGTGTCCAATTTCGCGCAAAATTTTATACGAATCAATTTGTGTGCCGACATGTAAATCAAATTCGTTTTCGTCAGCTAAGCCGATTTCAACAACCGCCGGTTCGACAATAAAATTGTTTGCTTGTTCGTGAGCATGAAGGAGTTTTTCAACTGCATCGCGTAAATCAGAGTCAATCTTTTCTAAAATTGACTCGCGTTCGGTTTCGGGCAACTCAATTGTCGCGTTAAATAGTTCTTTGATTTTTTGCCAGTTATCGGTTCTCATCGGTTTATCCAAACTTTAACTCTTGAGTGCGACTAAGACTCCTAATCCAAACAACATTAACCCCACTGCTGTAAAAGTTAGAGCCATCACTATCATGCAGCCGGGAGCAAACCACAAAGCCATCAGAGAATCTATTTCGGCCTGTCGCGGGTTGTTTTTCTGGTAAATTACCGGAACCTGTTGCCCAACCGTATAAGCAGGCGGTTGTGTCCCGAGCTCCGATTGAAATTCGATTCTCTGTCCGGTCGCGTCGGCAAAAACCACCTGCGGACAATAAAGATATCCGCTTTTTCCCATCATTCTGCCAAAATTAACGACCGTTCCGGTCGCTTTAACCGAACCGGCAACTTGTCGCCGAATTTTGAAAACGGAAAATATTCCGTTCGCAAATAGTCCGAGACCAATCAGAAAAAACACGAAACCGACGAAAATCATCATTGTAGGAATGCATGAAAGAAATCAAATAGAGGTTAGTTCCACTTAACTACGCGCAAAACAGCTCACAATTGGCTCAACCTTTTATTTTTTGATACAACCAGGCGCGCGCCATCGTCCATTCGCGTTTAACCGTGGCGGGCGAGATTCTTAAGACTTCCGCCACTTCTTCAATCGTCAACCCGCCAAAATACCGCAGTTCGACAATCTGGCTTTGCCGCGCATCAAACTGTTCCAGTTCCTGCAAAGCTAAATCCAGTTCCAGCAAATTCGCATCTGCGTCGCCGGAAATTTCAGGAATATCATCAAGCGAAATTTTCAGCCCGCTGCCTCGCTTATCGGCCTGATGACGACGCGCACTATCAAGCAAAATGCGGCGCATCGCTTGCGCCGAGAGAGCGAAAAACTGAGCGCGGTTGTGAAAGCTGACCGAATGCTGATCAATTAACTTGAGATAGGCTTCGTGAACGAGCGCCGTGGTTTGGAGTGTGGAATTAGAGCGTTCGCGGGTTAAATAGCTGTGAGCGAGCCGGCGCAGTTCACTATAGACAAGCGGCAGCAGTTGGTCTAAAACCTCTCGATTGCCCTTCGCATATTCTGCCAGCAAGGTGGTCGCATCGCTCATTAAGATCCCACTCCAACCTCAGAAGGTTGGTATCAATTACTGAAAACTAAATTTAGCCCGCTCAGGAGAGAAAAAACTCGTGAGCCGATTCTACTCCGTTTTGCGCGTATTGCACATATGGAAAATTATAAGGATGAAGTCAGTGTAGGCAAGACGATAAACATCGAGGTTGTTGGATATATCCCGGAACCAGAGAATTTTTATACTCAGCTGAGAAGACGCTTTCCCAAATTAGGGCAATTTACCCCTGAACAAAGGAAATACTGCAATTTTAATAATGAGTGGAGCACTCTATTTAATTGGTTTACCGATATCGGAACAATAGAACCTGGAGCGAATCCTGGTTTATATCAGGTGCCTCCAAAAAAGCCGACGCCGAATGTTGCGACGGTTAGTCTTACGAACTTCAGGTTTTCAGTACCGGCGAAACAAAAAGAGGGAGGTTCATTTCTCGAATCACGATTGGCGACCGAGCTTATAAAGTCACCTCAAATGTTTTCGGCTAATTACTTACCGTAGCTTTCAGCAAACATTCAATTTTATTAAACTCAAAATACAAACGCGTACTAAGTCAAACAAGAGAAACCCTGCTTAAAGTAACGGTGTAATACTATGAAAAATAACATTAAAAACCATATTGCAAATATTTTCTTATTCCTCGGCATATTGTGTTTTGTTTTTGGCTGCAGCGATGCCGGAGATGAGGCAAATCCTTCATCCCAAAGATCGCCTGATTCCGCGCCGGCAAGTGTTTCACTTAAAGCGGTAGCGCTGGTCAGGGAATTTGAAGAAAATGAAGTTCGTGCCACTCAGCTTTACACTGGCAAGCGGGTGCGCATCAACGGATTCGTAAACGCTGTGAAAGCTGAAAATAACGGCAGTATTTCTTTAACTTTTAAAACCTCCATTAGTACTTACGTTCCGGCTCAGTGCTATTTCAGCAAAGCGGACAGCAATCAACTTGCCCAAATCACAGGCAATCAAGAGGTAACGGTTGAAGGAACGGTGCGTGGATTCAGTGAATCAAAATTCTCAGTTGCCTTGGATAATTGTTCGATACCTTAAGCATAAATACTACTAAACATCCAAAAACGAAAAAGACCGGAAGTCTCCCTCGAAACTTCCGGCTCTCAAATTGAGTTTCAACTAAATAGGAAGATCAACCGTTAACTCAAAAAATTGCGGCGATTCGACATCGAAACGTTATAACCGGGAAAGATTTTGCCAAAATTTTTGTTGCCTAAATGTTTATCGGAAACCTCGGCAAAAACGTCGCGGAAATCGGTTGTCAAGGCTAGATCTCTTCCCTCGTTTAGTTTGTCGTCGGCCAGTCCGCGAAAATCCCCGTAAACTTTGCCGCCTTTGACCGAGTTGCCGATGATAAACATCGCATTGGCGTGTCCGTGGTCGGTTCCGCGAGTGCCGTTTTCACGAGCCGTTCGCCCAAATTCGGACATTGTTAAAATAACAACGTCGTCCATTTTCGTTCCCAAATCTGCGGTGAGCGCAGCAATGCTCGCTCCAAAATCGCGTAGCAAATTTGACAGTTGACCGCGAGCGCCGCCTTCGTTGGCGTGCGTGTCCCAGCCGCCCGCTTCGGCAAAAGCTATTTCCAAGCCAACACCAGCTTTGACTAATTGAGCAATTTGTTTGAGCGAATTGCCAAGCTGCGTATTTGGATAAACAGCGCCATTCTCCGGTTTGTATTGCGAGGGGTTGGACTTTTTGAGCAAATTGATCGCTTCAAAAGTTTCTTTGCCGGTTGCGCCGAGCGTATCGCCCCCGACAGTTTGCGCGTAAATCGCTTCAAAACCGCCCTGCAAGTTAGGCGAATAATTGCCGGCGCGGATGGCAAAATCATTGAGATTTGTCATCGCAACAGAAGGCGCGCGCCCCATTAATGAGCGCGGCATTTGATTGGTCATCGCGACGGCTTGAAACGGGGACGCGTCCTTGGCATTGTTGTTTTGCAAAATGCGATTAAGCCAGCCGTCGGGCGTTGATTTAACGCCGGGCGTTCCCGATTCCATGTAATCCTGCGCGTCAAAGTGTGAGCGGGTGTTGTCGGGCGATCCCGCAGCGTGAATTACGGCTAGTTGATTGTTTTTGTACAGCTTTTCAAACGGTGCGAGTGCGGGATGCAGTCCAAAAGTATCGTCCAGTTTTATCACCCCATCTGTTTGTCCGGGTTTGGCAATCGCGATTGTTCGCCGCAAATTGTAGTAATTGCTGTCGCCGTAAGGAACTACGACGTTGAGACCATCAACTGCGCCGCGCTGGAAAATTGTGATTAATGTTTTACGGCGTCCATTAGCCGTAAGAGTTGCGGCGTTGGCAAATTGCTGCAAAAAGTTTGGGGCGAAACCCATTAAACCAAAACTTGC
>JBDTZD010000243.1:0-7038 GCA_040005335.1 Pyrinomonadaceae bacterium
ACGCGGTCACGCAAGCTTTCCAAATCCTTTTCAGCGTCCAAACCAATGGTTGGAATCTGCGGCAGCAAAACGGTTTCGATGGTGCCGGGCTGCGCGACGCCGGTTTTTTTGCCCATCAAAACGTCTGAGTTTTTGACTGCAATCGGAATAATTGGCACGCCTGCTTCGATGGCGAGGTGAAAAGCGCCCTTTTTAAACGGCAGCAGTTCGCCCGGCATCGCCCTTGTTCCTTCGGCAAAAACAACGACCGATAATCCGTTGTGAATTCTTCGCACGGCATCCTGCATCGTTTCAACGGCGCGTTTCGGGTTTGATCGGTCAATCGCCAGCATATCAATGTAACCCATCAGGCGTCCGGCGACGGGTAATTTGAGCAATTCTTTTTTTGAGATAATTCCAACGTGCCGCCCCAGGTGAGCCTCGACAATCGCCGTCTCAAGGTACGAGCGATGATTGGAAATAAAAACGTAAGTTTCGTCCGATTTAAGGTTTTCTGCTCCGCGCAACAAAGTTTTTACGCCGCACAATTTTAACCAGGTGGCCGCGCCCCACATTGCTCCGCGCTGCACCAGCCCGTTATTTCCGGAAAGGCGACCAATCAGCATCAGCGGCGGCGCGAAAATTACGACCAGAAAACCGGCGACGAATAAGCACCAATAATTAAAAAGTTTGCCGAGAAACTTTGGGAAACGGCGTGTGCTAGACTGTTTGGGAAAAACGATTTTCTGATTTTTAATCAACTGTTCGGAGAAATTTTCTTGAAGATTTTGCATTATCGTGTTGTTTTTGGTTTTCTGATTGTCTTTGTTTTAACCGTTTGCTTGCAAGCCCAAACGAAACCTTCCGGCATTCCCAGCCCAAAAAGCATCTTAGGTTTTGAACCGACAACTGATAAAACGATTGCCGATTGGCGGCAAATTACTGATTACTTTGCCAAACTAGATGCGGCAAGCGAGCGAATCAAAGTCGAAACAATCGGACAGACAACGCTCGGAAAACCGTTTATCGTCGCCTTTATTTCTAGTGAAGAGAATATTCGCAACCTTGATAAATACAAAGCAATCCAAGCTAAACTAGCCGACCCGCGCACTGTCAAAGATGACAAAGAACGAGACCGACTAGTTGCTGATGGCAAAACAGTAGTCGTTATTTCATGTTCGATTCACTCGACCGAAATTGTCGCTTCGCAAATGTCTTTAAACCTTGCATTTCAAATGGCTACAGCAAATGACGCTGATTCACAAGAAATACTAAACAACACAATTCTTCTGCTAATTCCATCGGCAAACCCTGACGGCGTTCAGATTGTTGCCGATTGGTACAAAAAAACGCTCGGGACTTTTTACGAAGGCACTAGTCCGCCCGAACTTTATCATCATTACGCCGGACACGATAATAACCGCGATTGGTTTATGCTCAACCTCGCGGAAACGCGCCTCGTCACCAATTTATTTTGGCGCAATTGGTATCCGCAAATAGTTTACGATCTTCATCAAATGGGAGAAACTGGAGCGAGATTTATCATCCCGCCTTTTTTCGATCCGCCAAATCCGAATATTTCGCCGCTTATTTTACGCGAAACTGGTTTAATCGGCTACAAAATTGCCGCCGATCTCGAAGCCAGCAACTTTAAAGGCGTAGCAACCAATGCTTATTTCGATACCTGGTGGCACGGCGGTTTTCGTTCCACGCCTTATTATCACAACTCAATCGGGATTTTATCCGAAGCAGCGAGCGCAAATCTGATGTCCCCGGTGCGAATCACCGATGAACAATTACGAAAATCGCCGAAACAGCGCGGGTTAATGTCGCCGCTTGAAACCGCGACCAATCATCCAGCAGCCTGGACAGGCGGCATTTGGTCGCCGCGCGATATTGCCGACCTTGAAACAACTGCCTGCCGCTCGGTTTTAACGATGGCTGCGAAATTTCGCATGAACTACCTCAAGAATTTTTACGAGCTTAATCGTTTTGCCGCACAGTTTGGCGCCAGGCCGGAACAGCCGCTGGCATATGTTATCCAAGCCGGGCAGCCAAACGCGGAAAACGTTTCGCGCCTGATTGAAATTTTAATCGCGCAGGGAGTAGAAATTTATCGCATGAACCGCGAGCTAAAAACCTCAATCGCGGGTTCAGGCGAGGTCCACACCGAAATTCCGCTGAACAGTTTCTTGGTTTTTACCGCACAACCGCAACGCGCTAATGTTCAGGCTTTGTTTGAGAGACAAGTTTACCCAAATCGGTTGGATTCAAGGGGTGAAGCGGAAATCCCTTACGACGTGGCAGGTTGGACGTTGCCTTTGCAAATGGGCGTTGATGTGCAGGCGGTCACGCAGATCGTCGAATATCCGCACAGCGCGCGCCAGCTTGAAAAAATTACCGACATCAACCAAGCGCGAAAGGCGATGAATCTGAATCCCGCCGGCGCGCCGTTTGCGAAACTGCCGAATCCACTTTTGAAACCGATCAAAATTGGGCTCTACAAAAGCTATACGGCTACAGCTGACGAAGGCTGGACGCGCTATCTTTTTGATTCTTTTCAAATTCCATTTCAGTCTATTCTGGATGCGGACATCAAGAAAGGCGATTTGAAAACAAATTTTGACGCGATTATTTTGCCAGCTCAAAGCGATAAAGCAATCGTTGAAGGCTTGAAAAAAGGCGTTTACCCAGACGAATTTGTCGGCGGTCTTACTGAAGCGGGCGTTGAAAATCTGCGCCAGTTTGTCGAGTCAGGCGGAACACTAATTTGCTTTGACGATTCTTGCGAAATGGTGATTAAACGATTTAATTTACCGCTCACAAATGTTTTAGATAAATTGAAAAGTTCCGAGTTTTATTGTCCCGGTTCGATTCTTTCGCTTGATGTTGACCCAAACAGTGACCTTTCAAAAGGCTTTAAGAAGCAAACACCGGCGTATTTCATCAACAGTTCGGCATTTGAAATCACTGATCAAACAAAAGCGGCTCGCGTCAAAATCGCTGCGCGTTACGCCGAGAAAAACGCTTTATTGTCCGGCTGGTTGCGCGGCGAGAAATATTTGAACGGCAAAATCGCGCTCGCCGAAGTTTCAGAGGGGAAAGGCAAAATAATTCTTTTTGGCTTCCGTCCCCAGCATCGAGGGCAAACTTGGGGGACGTTTCCATTCATCTTTAATTCATTAACGAACTAGGGGAATTTATGACAGTAAAACCGGAACTCGGTTTGGTTTGCATCACCGCATCCGAAGAGGTGCGTTTTAAGACGATTACGCGCAAGAGGTTGCTGGGATTTGATGTTCTCTTGCAGCGCGAAAAATTGCGCGAGCTATATGCTGAAAATCTCAATCGTCTTGGCAAAGCAATTGATTTTTGCCAAACAAACAAAATTAGGCTTTATCGTTTATCATCAGGGTTGTTTCCGTTCGCGGACGAGCCATTTGGGATGGAGGTTTTGCAGGAATTTCAGGAAAAGCTGGCAGCGACCGGACAACAAGCCAGAACAAATAATCTACGGCTGGTGATTCATCCTGACCAATTCGTCGTTTTAAGCTCGGACTCGCCCACTGTCATTGCCAACAGCGTCAAAATTTTGAAAATGCACGCGGCTATCTTGGATTTGCTCGAACAGCCGCGCTCGGAATGGACAGTCATGAATATTCACGGCGGCAAAGGCGACCGAATTGACCGCCTGGTCGAATCAATTGAGAATTTGCCCGAAAATATAAGGGCGCGCATTTGTTTTGAGAACGACGAACATGCTTACGGCGCAAAAGACATTTTGGAAGTTTGCCGTCGCGCTCGCGTCCCGATGGTTTTTGACGCTCATCACCACGTTTGTCACGAAGGTTTAAAAAGTTATAACGACAAAAGCGTTGAAGATACTTTTTGGGCGGCACGCGAAACCTGGAAAAATCCCGAATGGCAAATGGTTCATATTTCAAACGGACGCGAAAAATTTGGTGACCGCTCGCATAGCGATGTCGTCTGGGAAATGCCAGAAGTTTTCAGTCATGCGCCGTTTATCGAAGTCGAAGCCAAACACAAAGAAATTGCCATCGAAAAATTGCGCAATGAATGGCTCTGCAAATTAAATTTACCCGAAGGCGGTCAAGTAGTTGTTTTTCCCGCTGAGCAGAACGCAGAGGTTTAATGAATAGTTAATTTGTGACTAACAAAGGGCATCCGCGACTAGATTTGACCTTTTGAGGTTATGCTAAAATTTCGTATTATGTTCAGAATATTCGCATTAGTTATTGTTTATCTAGTTTTCATTTCAAGCTTTTTCGCTAACCCGCCCGCGCTTTTTCGCCTCGAAACAGAGCCGACGATTCGCATTGGTTTGGCGACCAGCGTGCGTTCGGTATCAATCTCTACAACCGATGCACAACTGACTTCGGCAAGTGCTGACGAGCCTAATAAGTTCCTCGCAGTCAATAAAATCAGCGTTTCAGCACGAGCCTATCGTCCGCCCGAAATTGAAATTTATCATCTAGAAATTGCCGGAATTCAAACGCGCGAGGAAGCCGAGAGTATTGCGAAAGATGCACGCGAGGCGATGAGCGAAACTGCAATTGTGGTGCAGGATTTTGCGACAAACACTTGGCGCATCCGAATCGGTGAACCGCTCTCGACACCCGAAGAAGCTGCTGATTTCAAAGAAACCTTGAGTGAAAAAGGCTTTGACGAAGCAAACATCGTTAGCGAACGGAAAACACAGCCTTCGTCTGATGCTGTTGCGCTTTCCAAAAATCTGCTGTTGAGCAAACAAAACGGCGATATGAGCGTTTCAGGAAGCGTCTTGCCGACAGTTTCAATCGCTCTGCCGAATGTTGCCAATCCGGTGATTGACCCGAATTTGCGCGAAGTAATTGTTAACGGAGCTGGTTTTGCCGCCAGATTTGCTTCGCTCAAACCAGTTTCGTTTGGTTCGACTAACGAAAGAAACGTCCCGGTTCGCGTAAACGGTAAAGCTTATCGCGGGAGAATCGAGGTTTTCGTTAATAATCGCGGGAGTTTAACAGTTGTCAACACAGTCAAACTGGAAGATTATCTGCGCGGTGTTGTTCCGAACGAACTTGGCTTTCCAGCGCTCGAAGCGCAAAAAGCGCAGGCCGTCGCCGCCCGCACTTATGCCGTTAAAAACATTGGGCAATTCGCCTCGCAAGGATTTGATTTGCTGCCGACAACGCGCTCACAAGTTTATCGTGGCTATTCTTCAGAAAACTCAAATGCATCGCGGGCAGTTGACGAAACGCGCGGCATCGTTGCAACTTACAACGGCAAACCAATCAACGCCCTTTATACTTCGACTTGCGGCGGACGCACCGAAAATTCCGAAAATATTTTTGATTTTAATGAACCCTATCTGCGCGGCGTCGAATGCTCGCTTGAAGGACATCTGCAGTTCGAGCCCTTTTTAGTTAAATCTAACCGCGAATTACCAAAAATCGAAAAAGAGTCAAACGTCGAGCTAGTCCGTCAAACCGCGTTTCTGATCGTCAATAATTTTCAAATTGCTTCTAATCGTTTTAGCGATGATTATTTTTCAGGTGCGCCAAACGAAGCGGAACTGCGAAGCTGGCTTGGCATCGTTGCTTCACGGCTCGGTTCGCCTTTGCCGCAAGTTAACAATGAAACCCCCAAACCGGCGAACTTTGCGACCACCTTGGCAACAATGCTTTACGGCGCGGATTACGCCGACACCCTGCTGAGCGCGTCCGATGTAAATTACCAATTATCTTTTACCGACGGCGACAAAATTCCCAACAATCAACGCGCGAACGTCGCTATTTTGCTGCGTGACGGCTGGCTTTCGCTATATTCTGACGCGACTTTGCGTCCGGAAAAATCTCTTTCCCGCGCTCGCATTTTGAACACAATTTTGCGACTGGCTGATAAGAAAAAATGGTTTTCCGCACTGCAGACCGGAACCGCCAAACAAAGTGATTTTGGCAAACTTGTTTTGCAATCGGGCAGAACAACGAAAACTTTAAATGTTCGACCTGATGTTTTTCTCTTCAGGCAATTCGGTGATCAATCTTTTGAGGTTCGTGAAACCGCTCTAATGGGCGGTGAATCGGTCAGCTTTCATACAAATCTGGCGGGCGAAGTTGATTATCTTGAGGTTCGACCGACGAGCAATGTCACCACGGCGGAAAAAATGTCGCCGCTCGTCTTTTGGAATGTGAATCTGTCATCTGGCGCGGTGCAGTCGCGGCTTTCGCGCTACGTTCGCGGCATCGGTAATCTAATTGACGTGCGTGTTTCCAAAAAAGGCTTCTCCCGCCGCGCGATTGAACTGGAAATTGTCGGCTCAAACGGTGTGAAATATCTGAAAGGCGGCAAAATCCGTTCGGCGCTGCGTTTGAAAGAACAGCTTTTCGTATTAAATAAACGCTACGGCGCAAACGGGCAAGCCATCAGTTACAGCTTTACGGGGCGCGGTTGGGGACACGGTGTTGGAATGTGTCAATACGGAGCCTATGGTTTGGCGAAAATGGGCGTCAAATATGACCGCATCATCAAGCATTATTACACTGGCGTTGATTTAACAAAAGCTTACTAGCAATATGAAGGAGGAAATTAAAGAACGTTTTGAACATGCGCTTACGAATAGTCATTTATTTGATTTAGTTCAACAGATGAAAATTGAAGATATTAGTCAAGTGCAGATTTACTGCTTCTTTGAAGATTTTCGTAATCTTTTGAGAGAAAGTAATCGTGAGGCTGATGAAGATAAAATTATGGATGTTATGGATTACATTGTTGGTTGGTGCAGTCCTCATATGAAATTATTTCCAGAGGGTCTATCGAATGAGGAAATAAAAGCCTTTAGATTTAAGCAGAATGTGGAAAACAATACCTAATCAATGCGTTTTTCTCGTAATCAAATTATTGGTGCGTTACTTCTTTTGGGCGTGATTTTTCTAATCGCGTTAATTCGTTTAGTTTTTTAATTGGAAAGTTCAAAAAACGAAAAACCTGTTTTTGCGATTGTCGGACCGACGGCTTCGGGCAAAAGCGAACTCGGCATCGAACTTGCTTTGCGCGTTGGCG
>JBDTZD010000273.1:0-7032 GCA_040005335.1 Pyrinomonadaceae bacterium
GGTATTGCGCTACGCTACCCCTTCTTCATAGATGAACGGATAATAAATCGCGTCTGATAAGCATATAAATTACATATCATCTGTAAGAAGCTATTCTCATACAATAAATAGTTATTACATTATCAGACGCAACCAACTAGGCATCACATTCCGATCGTCCTTAATGTCGTATTCTTTTCTATTCACAATGAAAGTTCTGCTGCTTATCAACAGTAGAATGCCTGATAGTTAGGCAACTGCCTGTTTCAGAACTGTCGTACTCAGATTATTTAAGCTGGAGAAATATGTTATGTCTATAAGTTGAAGTGTAATATATCATTTTTCGACCGTTGATGTTGATGCCTTGAAATCCAAGACTTGCCAATCCTCTTCTCAGCGGTTAAATTCGACAAAGCTGCCGCTTACTTAACTTTGTTTAAGAATTAGTAATATTTCAAACCCAAATTATGAAAGCTAAAATTTTGGTTGTCGAAGACGATTCACGTTTACGAGCACTTTTACTCGAGTCGCTGATTCTGGAAGGGCACACACCGCATGGCGTCGAATCCGCCGAAGCCGCTATTCAAAGTCTCGGAAAAGAAAATTTTGACATTCTGCTAACCGACGTCAATCTTCCCGGCAAAACCGGGATTGATCTGCTGCCGGTTTGTTCGCGGCTCAATCCCAACACATACATGTTGGTAATGACGGGTTATGCCAGCGTTGACGTAGCCGTTAATGCCATGAAGCTGGGCGCCGCTGATTTTCTCACTAAACCGATTTCATTAAGCGATTTGCTCAATGCAATTCGCGTTGCGGTTGGTAAAATTCCTGCACAAAAATCTAATTCTGTTGATGGTTTTCCGGTTCTTGATTCACCAATTATCGCCAAATCCTCGATCATGCTCGAACTTCTCAAACAAATCGAAACGATTGCGCCATATAAAATTAATGCTCTTGTAACGGGCGAAACCGGCACTGGCAAAGAGTTAATAGCAAGGGCAATTCATCAAATTAGTCAGCGCGAAAAAAACGCCTTTGTAGCTCTAAACTGCGCAGCAATACCGGAACAACTGCTCGAAGATGAACTTTTCGGTCACGTCAAGGGCGCGTTTACGGGAGCCCAAACCGATCGCAAAGGTCGCTTTGAACAGGCTGACGGCGGCACACTTTTTCTGGATGAAATCGGTGATATGAATCTCGCCCTGCAAGCCAAACTGCTGCGCGTTTTGCAGGAAAGCGAATTCGAAAAACTGGGTTCGTCGAAAACAACCAAAGTTGATGTGAGAGTGGTAGCGGCGACCAGCTCTGATTTAGAAAAGAAAATTGCTGACAACAGCTTTCGCGCCGATTTGTTTCATCGGCTCAACGTGGTTCATTTGCGCGTCCCGCCGCTCAGAGAAAGACCTGATGATATTATGCCGCTGGCAAAAGGGCTGCTCGAAAGATTCTGCAAGAGCGCAGGTCTTCCAGCCAAAACTATTGCCGACGAAGTAGTTCACGTCCTCATCTCCTACAGTTTTCCCGGCAACGTCCGTCAACTGCAAAATTCAATGGAACGAGCGGCTGTGTTTTCAGGTGCTGCTTCGGAAGTCAAACTTGAACATTTGCCGGAGGAAATAAAAAAACAAGCAAATCTATTTCAAATTCCGCCCAGCTTTATGCCGCGCGAGATACCCGATGAGGGAATTAATTTTACCGATGTTGTCTCACAAGTCGAACGAGAACTATTGCTTCAAACGCTCGAAAAAACTGGCGGCAACAAAATGCGAGCGGCTAAATTGCTCAATATCAAACGTACGACGCTGATCGAAAAACTGAAACGACTGCAAATCGAAACTGACAACGATGCTAACGATGCTGACGATCCCGTTTCAATATTAGCTTAGTTTTCTGCTAAAGCATTTTTTTCGAAACTAAAACTTTTCGGCACTTCAGATTGATAAAGGTTTGAACCTGGTTGGAAATGCTTGAGATTAATTAGTTACTTCTCATCCGAGTTTTGACGTGCGACAGATATTAGAAACTGCGTTTGTTCTTTATCCGACATAAATCTGCGGATGGCTTCTGACATCCTGACAGCGACATTGCTTTGCCAAACCTGTTCGCGGGTCTCGCCAAATCGCTGGCGGTGCCGCGAGATTTGTCTCTGAATCGTTTCCAATTTTTCTCCTAAAACTGCTCGTTCCGAACTTACCTTGAGAACCCCTGCGAAATCACCGCGCGTTGCGGCAAGAGTTTCGTCACGCGTTAACCCCAGAAATTTTTCGAGGTAAGAACACTGCGTCTCCAGCAATTCAATGAGGGGCTGGGATTGTTTTTTGATTTTTTTTGGTAAAGTCATAATTAAGTATTATTTATGGGGGCGATTTGATAACTTCCGCCGTCCGTCTGAGCGAGAGTTTTGAGGGAAGTTGCAAAATGGCTTTTCCGGTTACATAGTCCATTATTTCAACCACCAGCGTTCTAGTATCAACGTCGGAGCTAAACCGTAAATCAATGTTTTGTGCGGCGAGGGATTTTTGCAATTCCTGCAATTTATTATCGGTTTTCTTCGAATTTGAAATGTTATTGTTTTTAACAGTAGCCGTCTCAACTGTTTTTTCTGTGATTGACTGCGAATTCTGATTTTTGGCTGCTCCGCCAACTGGCAAAACCGATACTTTAACATGCATAATACTTGTCACTTTTGAACACTATAAAACCCAAAAAGCGAAGACCGCTTTCTCCCCGACGGTCTTCGCTTTTATTTTTGGGGTGAGGAATCTACTCGCCTTTCAGTTAAAAGAGGAATGAAAGAAAAGCCTGACTTGATCAATTTGCTTGTGCAAGAACGGCGCGAGATTTGTTGATGTAAAGAGCAAACAATAAGTCATTTTAAAATCGTTGTAAGCTTGACGCTAATTAAAGGTAATTTCGTGTGTGCTGAAACTGATCCGAAATTATTAACTACTAAAAAGTTGCTCAATTAATCTATTTTCCTAAACTTTAGTTGACCATTTGCATCAATAGGGTCGAGGTCAATGTGAGTTATGTTTCTGAGTTTTTAAAATTACGTAAACCATTGTGGCTTCGTATATTTACCTTATCGGCAGGGTTAGTAAAAACTTGAGGAGTAAAAGTAAAATATTTTATCAATTAACAAAATTGGTACGAAGTTTTATGGCGGAGTCAACAAACGGACAGGGCGGGAGCGATGGTAATGGAATTAGGATTAAAAGGTTTAAATGTAACTTTCTCTTGCATTAATTACCTTTCGTCTTTCAAAATTGCGTTGGCTATTTTATAACCCTCTGGTTTGTATTCACCAGCCGCTATTTTCTCTCGTAAAGCCGCGACTCGGTCGTGCCGAATGTCCGTCAGCTCTTCCAACTTTTCAACTAATCTGCTGATTGTCTCAGCACGATTAAAGAAATTTAATTTCTCTTCGTCAATTATTCCATAGTCAATGATCTGAGGTTGTTTTTCTGGTGTTGCACAATTACTTTCACTGCCGCAAATCGCAATTGCCCCGCTCATGCCTTCTAAAATGATTGTGCTCATCTTTTTCTTGCCCCTAGTATTTTCAGCTTCAACCATTTTACCTATCGGCTGAATCTTTGAAAACATTAGGACAAAATTTTGAGCGAAAAATATTGAGCGAAAAATATTGAGTCGGATTCACGCGAAACTATTTTGGACAACACCCGAGCCATTAATGATAACTACAATTATTGTTGAGTGTTGAGCCGATTTCGCAATCTGATAATTGCTTGAGTTCGGAGTTGAGAGACACGAGATTCTGTAACGCCCAAAACCGCGCCAATTTCCTTCATCGTCAGTTCCTCGAGATAGTAAAGAGCGACAACCTGGCGTTCACGGAGTGGAAGTTTATCAACTGCTTCGGCAAGTCGTGCCCGACAGTCTTGCTCTTCGTATTGATCAAGGGGTGAAGCTGAACCATCAATTAGTGTGTCGAGCGCGCTTAACCCAGTTTCCTCGTCGAGCCGATCAATTTCAGTGACTTTCAGTCCCCGCATTTCATGCAAATTTTCCTGCAGCTCAGCGTGGGAAATTTTAAGGTGAGCTGCTATTTCCTCTTCAGTTGCAGCACGTCCAAATTTTTGCTCAACCTCGGCAAAAGCGTTTTGCAATTTCTTTGCGCGCTGCCGGGCAGAGCGTGAAGCCCAATCTAAAGCGCGCAAACTATCAAGGATTGCTCCCCGAATTCTCATTTCGGCAAAAGTGTTAAAAGCCACTCCGCGCGAGACATCAAATCTTTCAACTGCGTCAATTAAGCCCATGATACCAGCACCGTAAAGATCTTCACGGTCAACCGAAGACGGCAATTTGACAGCCATTCGGTCAGCCAGATATTTAACCTTTGGCAGATGTTCGATTATCAAATCCTCGCGGTCTCGGTCAGAGGGATAAGGTGACTGAAACCGCGATGGATTTTGATAAGCTGTGTGGCGCGTGGTGGGGGTCATGGGGTGGGGGTTTTTGTCGATATGATAGAAAATGTTAATTATTTTCTGATAACAAATGCCAAAATGATTGGGCTTCCATCGGATAAGCAAAACCATGATGGAGTTGTTTATGAAGCTGACGGGCAATCAAACGAATTGCTCGACTGGCCGGCGTGCTGGGCGAATGTTTGACAACCGGATTTTGGTCGCGAACCGCTTCTGAGACCACTAAGTCATGCGGAATCATTCCTAGAAATTCGATTTTATGTTGTAAAAATTTGTTAGCCGCCGTTTTTAGCTGCTGAAAAACCTGCTCAGCTTCGCCGACTCCGACGACATTGTTGACTATGATTGAAATTTGCTTGGCTGGTGAATTTCGAACGATAACTTTAATTGTCGCGTAAGCATTAACAACCGAGGTTGGATCGGGTGTCGTGACGACGATAATTTCAGAAGCTGCGCGCAATACGCCCGAAACGTTTTCAGCGATTCCGGCTGCCGTATCAATTACCATAAAATCCGATGTTTCCTGAAGTTTACGCAGTTTAGCCAGTAGTAAAGTATTTTTAATTAGGGAAATATTTGCGAGTTCTTCAATACCGCTTCCGCCGGGTATCAAGTGAACATTTTCTCCGATTTCGACTGCTACATCCTCCAAATCCTTATTTCCTGTGATGACATGCCCGAGATGAAATTTCGGCGAAACTCCGCACAATAAATCTATGTTCGCTAATCCAAAATCGGCATCAAGTAAACTCACTCGGTTTCCTAACGAACCAAGTTCGAGCGCGACGTTAACTGCAAAATTTGATTTCCCGACGCCGCCTTTGCCGCTTGTAACCGCAATACAGCGTGCTGAATTGACAGCTTGCCAACCGGTTTCCTCAATCGTGGTATCTGATAATAATTCAGGATATTCGATTTCGAGCGTTCCGGTTGCGGAGCTACGACACATGGTTGTTGCTTGATCGTTCATAAATGTTAGATTTAATAATTAGTTACCGGCGCCAAATGAGTTTCGTGAGTTTAAGATGCGAGCGGTGAAATTTTCGAGTGTCGCGGCTTTCAAATCCTCTGGAACCCGTTGTCCAGTACAAAGATAAACAAGCGGGAGAGCAGATTTAGCAATGATTTCGATTACTGCGCCTGGTCTGGTTGTTTCATCAATCTTTGTCAGAGCTAGACAATCTGCGCCATACATCTCAAATTTGCGAACCGCAGAGATTGCATCTTGTGGATTAATGGTCGCTTGAAGCGTCAAACATTTGCGGATGTCAGAGCGTTGCTGCAGATATTCAGAAAGTTCAAATTGATCGGCGAGATCGTGCGGATTTTTCCCTGTTGTATCAATCAAAACGCTTGTCTCAGCCGGCATTGCTCGCAAGGTTGCGTCCAATTCCCCAACGGTGCGCACGACGTGGCAGCCTGCGCCAATAATTTCGGCATAAGCTTTTAGTTGCTCAACTGCTGCAATTCGGTAAGTGTCAAGAGTTACAAGTTCAACTCGGCGTGATTCTCGCAGAGCTAGGCGAGCGGCAAGCTTGGCCACAGTTGTTGTTTTACCAACGCCGGTTGTTCCAATTAGTGCCAATATTGCTGAATTGCTGTTTACTAGAGGATCTTCTGCAAATTTAACGAGCGAGGGAAATATTCCTTGCAAAGCTATTTTTGCTATTTGATTGGCTTTAATCGCTCGGCTTTTGTATTGGGAAATCGTAGCAGATACAAGCCTGCCGGCAATTTCTGAAGACACGCCGAAAGCCATTAATTCATTGTAAGCTTCGTAGAAAGGCGACTGGGAAAGTTCGCCGGATATGTTGATATTGGTTTCAATTGAAATTGATTGAACGCTTTGCTGCCGAACGGCAAAATCACCCGTAGCGAATCGCGTCTCATGACGCAATTGATTTGACCGTAATTCAAACTCACGCGTTGCGAGGGGTAGGTGCGTCTGTAAATCTTCGGCTCTTGCGTTTGCTTTGAGGTTTATTGATTCTGAGGGAATTTCGTTTTGCAAAATCTTTGGTACTGGCGGAATCTCATTCTCCAAATTATCAGCAAAATTGTTTGATAAATATTGTGAGGCGGCGCTGCGGGTTGAGGTATTCGTCATTAAATCGGCATGGCGATGTTCTAATGCTCTTGGTGAGGTGAGAGCATTATCCGTCAAATCGAATCTGCTGCTCGGCAAAGCTTTCTTTGTTTTTTCTTTATCGGCGGATTCTGTAGCTAAAGCGGCTGGTGATGGAGCCGCGCTGATTTCAATTTGCATTTCAGAAACCATTCCCATAAAGCAGCTGACGCGGCCTTGCTTTGTCTCCAAAACAAAAGACCCTGCGCCCTGATCCGGTTTAATTTGTTCTAAGTTTTCGCGTGTTAAGGTTTCGCGATAATTGATAGCTTCCATCTTTTTATTATTGGGGGGTGAGTGTTTTTATCGTTATGAGGTTGCACATTGGGGTGAGTTCCCATGTGCTATTGCGGTCAGGGTATGGCAAGAACCGTTCCGCAGATTCTAAATCAGTTCTGAATTATATTTGAGAGGTGGGAAATAGCTGGTTAAGACGTATCCGCTCTGAGGTAAGCTGTTTTGGTTTTATTGTTC
>JBDTZD010000392.1:0-2114 GCA_040005335.1 Pyrinomonadaceae bacterium
GCAGATAAGTTGCCATTTCAACCAGCGTCGCGTCGGAAAAAATGACGTACGGCGGAACATTTTCATTACGGGCAAAAGCCGTTCGCACGCGTTTTAAATCCTCAAACAAATCTTTGAAATACTCGTGAGAAACTTCGGCAGCGACGAGCGATGTTTTTTTGTCTTCCTTAACCGTCACCTTGATTAACTCGACCGGGACATTTCCCTTTAAAACGTCATGACTTTTGTTTGTCAGCACAATCGTCGGATAGTTTCCTTCGGTTTGCGCTAGAAACCCCTGCGAGATTAAATCCTTAAAATAATCAAACCAGTTATTTTTGGAAATGTCCGCGCCGACGCCGTAAGTTTTGAGGTTTTTATGCTCGTCGCGAATTGTTTTCGCTTGCGAGCCGCGCAGGAAATCAATCAAGTAGCTGAGTCCAAAACGCCCGCCCGTGCGATAAACCGCGCTCAAGGCTTTTTGCGCGATGATGGTTCCATCAAATCTTTCAAAAGTCGTGTTGCAGTTGTCGCAATGCCCGCAATCTTCAGTTAATTCTTCGGAAAAATAATTAAGCAGAAATTTGCGCCGACAGGTTTTGAGTTCGCCGAATTTGCCCATTGTGTTGAGCTTATTAAGCATTATTTCCGACTGCGCTCGATTGCCCTCGACTTCGGCAAAACCCTTTAATTTAATGACATCGCCCCAGCTAAAAAACAACAGGGCTTCCGATTGCAAACCGTCGCGCCCGGCTCGCCCCGTTTCCTGATAATAGCTTTCAATGTTTTTCGGCAAATCAAGATGCACGACAAACCGCACGTTCGATTTATCAATGCCCATTCCAAAAGCAATTGTGGCGACAATAATTTTTACTTCGTCTTTTAAGAACAACTCTTGGTGTCTGTCACGCGTTTCCTTATCCAAACCTGCGTGATAAGCAAGCGCGCTAAAACCCTGTTCACGTAAATCGGCGGCGAGACTGTCAGAGGAATTACGGCTCAGACAATAAACAATGCCGCTCTCGTCCCGTCGCGGTTCGAGATATTCGACCAGACGAGCAAAAGAATTGCGTTTTGGCTCAACCGTGTAATGGATGTTTGGACGATTAAAACTCGACACGAAAAGTTCGTAATTTTTTAATCCTAAACGCTCAATAATGTCTTTCCGAACCAATTTGTCAGCGGTCGCCGTCAGCGCAATCAGCGGCACAGCGGGAAAATGTTTTTTGAGGCGGGCAAGCTGCATGTATTCAGGCCGGAAATCGTGTCCCCAACTCGAAATACAATGCGCTTCGTCAATCGCAAAAAGCGAGACGTTGACGCTGCTTAAGAAATCAATAAATCCGTCGCCGCTTTGCAGCAATCTTTCGGGCGCAACGTACAGCAATTTTAATTTGCTGCTCCGCACATCGCGGAAAACTTCAGCTTGTTCTTTGGTAGTTTGCGTGGAATTCAAAAACTCGGCTGCGACGCCGTTATTTTTCAATCCGTCAACCTGATCTTTCATCAGCGCAATCAACGGCGAAACCACGACCGTTAGCCCGTCCATCATTAACGCAGGAATTTGAAAGCAAAGCGATTTCCCGCCGCCCGTCGGCATCAACACTACGCAGTCTTTTTTCGCCAAGACAGTTTCAATCGCCTGCTCCTGATTCATCCGAAACGAATCATAGCCGAATTGACTTTTAAGGATTTCTTTAGCCCGCGTGATGTTCATTCAAAAATACACAATAAAGCATCTGATCTTGGTCAAGATTAGATGCTTCCATTTTCTAAATCATATCGCCGGAGCGGGTTTCGACAAGTTTTTCGTCGTCTTTCAGACAAAAGACTTTTGATTTTGTGACAAACCGGACCCCAAGCGGAATTTCAAGCGAAAACGACGCGCCGCGTCCCGGCACAACATCAATCGTGAGTTCGGTGTGCTGCCAAGTTTCAAACTGGTCTTTCGCAATATAAAAATCGCAACCGTCAATTTGCCCGAGCCAAACATCGGCGCGTCCCGTTATAAATTCGCCCGCCTGATAACACATCGGCGAAGAACCGTCACAGCAACCGCCGCTCTGGTGAAACATCAATTCACCGTGTTTGGCGCGAAGCTCATTGATAACTTTTCTCGCTTCGTCGGTAACCAG
>JBDTZD010000157.1:0-6941 GCA_040005335.1 Pyrinomonadaceae bacterium
AACTTAGACGATTATTTCAACACGCCCGAAGATTTACGAATCGGTTATTCAATTCTCAAAGGCAGCAATATCTTGCCGCCCGAAATTGAAATGCTGTGGGGAATCAAGGAGTTAAGAGAAAAACTTGCCGCGTGTGATGACGAAGCGAAAAGAAACAGCTTCGCAAATTAATCAATGAGAAAGAGCTAGGGTTAATCTCACAATAGAGCGCTATAAACGCTGTAAATAAAATCCCTAAAAATTCTTAGCTTTTAGGTAAAACTCGCTCATTGGTATTAAAGAGAGGCAATTTCGTTTGCATTTTTATCAAGAAACACTAAATAAGATGTGCCAAGCCTGTATCTATGGGTATTTGTAGTGGTCTGTTTGCTTTTTATAAAACTTGTAGTCATAACCTCAATATTTCCAGCAAAGCTTCTTGTCGAAGGAGCGATCTGTCTCCAAACGATGTGCCATTCACCGCTCTCATCAGGCTCAATAAAGATATGATATTCACTAAATGAGTCAACGCTATTAAATTCAACTACGAGATAAGCTCTTTTTTTGTCCTGCCAGTGTTTCAAAATGAAGCTTCTTGCTTCCGCTCTGATTGCTTCGCATTTTCTAGTTTTAATCGAGAAATTATTAAAACAATCAGCACTTCGCCCGCCAAAATTATAATCAGATAAAACCCTGTTTTGAATTATTGTTTGAGGCTCAGGTTGCAAATGAACAAGAAAACAAGTTGCCGTTTTTTCGGTTGCCAGTTGCCAACTCCAACTGGCAAAAACGCCAATGGTAAGACAGATACCAGCAATTAAACGAGGCATCGTTCGTATGGCAACAAATCTTTTTTCAAAACTGGTATTCATTGGTTACTACGAAAGATTTTGCTCAATATTATTTCCACAGATTAAGTTTAAGTAATTTCAAAACCGAGTCAACCCCAAATTTCTCGTTATCAAATTAAACGCTTAAACAAAATAAACCACGCATCTGCTTTAATTTGCCAAAAATTAACTGCAAGACCAAGCAACTTTTGCCGTTCCCAAACTAATCACAGACGCGACACACTCCCAAATTGCGTTGTTAATTTCTACAAATTTAAGAGGTAAAATCTGATGCTGTCTTTGAAAAATCTTCTCGTATTAGCAGGCTTTCTGCTTGTTCTTTTCAGTTCTTTCGTTGTCACAACAAATGCGCAGGGCGTGATTGTTCCAATCATCTGCGAACGCGCCCCGCGATGCCAGCCGCCGCCCCGCCCCATCATTGTTCCATTACAGCTTCCAATCAAATCAATCAAAATTGACACGCGTATTAACGCCCAAGTCGCCACTACGCACGTCGAGCAGATTTTCCGTAATGATACGGACGCGACGCTTGAGGGGACTTATTTTTTCCCGATTCCTGAAACTGCCTCAATCAGCGAATTTGCGATTTGGGAAGGTGACAAACGGCTGGTTGGCGAAGTTCGCTCTCGCGAAGAAGCTCGCCGAATTTACGAATCAATTGTGCGTCGGCAACGCGACCCCGGATTGCTCGAATACGCCGGAAAAGACCTTTTCCAAGCCACAATTTTTCCGATTCCGCCGCGATCAGATAAAAAACTTGAAATCACCTACACGCAAGTTTTAAAAGCCGAAAACGGGACGGTTGCATATCGTTACCCGCTCGGCACCGGAAATACGGCTTGGGTGAACACGCCAACCCCACCACGCCCGATTCCAGTTCGGCGCGAAGAAGACTCTTTGCGTAATCGCCCAAACGCGCCACGCATCGGAACGGTTTCGGGCAGAATCGAAATCGAATCGCGTGACGGCATTCGCAATGTTTACTCGCCTTCGCACGAGATTGATGTCCGCAAATCAGGCGAAACCAGAGCTACGCTCTCGTTTGAATCCACGGGTAATAAAGCTCAACAGGATTTTCAGCTTTTTTACGGAGTCACGCGCGATGATTTTGGTTTATCGCTTTTGACTTATCGCGAACCGGGCAAAGATGGTTATTTTTTGCTCACGTTATCGCCGAAGGACGCAATTTCAGAACGAGAGTTTTCAGCCAAAGATATTGTTTTTGTGGTTGACACGTCGGGTTCGATGGCAGACGAAGGCAAAATTGAAAAAGCGCGGGCGGCTTTGCTCTTCGGAATTCGCGGACTTCGAGACTCGGATAAATTTAATGTCGTCAGTTTTGCCGGCGAAGAACGATTGATGGAATCCGGTTTAATAAACGCCGATGCTCGCGGAAGGGCGAGAGGCGAAGAATTTGTCAAAAACTTAAAAGCTACGGGCGGCACTAATATTAACGATAGCTTACGCGCCGCTATTCGGCAGTTTAACTCAAATGACCGTCCGAAAATGCTCGTTTTTATGACCGACGGTCTGCCAACAGTCGGCGAAACGCGAGTTGAAAGAATAGTCGAAAATTTAAAAGAAAATCTTCGTGGCGCGGAAGGATTGAGGATTTTCACCTTTGGCGTTGGTTACGATGTCAACACGCAGTTGCTTGACAAAATAGCTTCGGAAAACGGCGGCGTTTCCGATTATGTTGAACCCAAAGAGAATCTGGAAGTTAAGGTTGGTAATTTTTTCTCTAAGGTCAGTTCGCCCGTCTTGACCGATATTGAAATTGACTGGGGCGGAATCTCGCCCGATTTAGTTTATCCACGAAAAATGCCGGATTTGTTTAAGGGAACGCAAATTACTTTGATTGGTCGCTACCAAAATAGTTTGGAAGGCGTAACGCTCACAATGCGCGGGAAAACCGGCAGAGAAACGCGCACCTTTAATTATTCAAATCTGAATTTCCCGAATCGCGCTGAATCAAACGAATTTCTGCCGCGTCTCTGGGCAAGTCGCCGCGTCGGTTGGCTGCTCGAACAAATTCGCTCAAATGGCGAGCAAAAGGAGTTGCGCGACGAAATCGTCGAACTCGGAACGCGTTACGGCATTGTCACGCCTTACACTTCATATCTCGCGACTGATGGTAGTGAAAGACGCGAAGATTTGCCGCGCGGAACTACTTTTTCATCAGTATTACGTAGCGGAGCAACGCCTCGAGATAAAAACAAATCTGCTGCCCCAAGACCAACTCCGAAAGTTGAGGCGCAAAGCGGCGCGGACGCGGTAATGCTCAGCAAACAGCAAAACGCGCAACAAGCAAACGTCATGGCGACCGCCAAAGAAGATGATGAATCCGTTTATTTAAGTGCGAATGTCGCCCGCAACGTTGGCACGAAAACTTTTTACAATCAAACTAATAACATCTGGCAAGACGCTGAATTTAAACAGGAGAGCAACTTGCCGGAGGTGACCGTTAAATTTGCCAGCGAAGATTATTTCAACTTGCTCAAGCAGGAAAAAGAGCTGGCGCAATATTTCGCGCTTGGCGAAGAAGTAGTAGTGGTTTTCAAAGGCAAGGTTTACCGAGTGGTCAAATGATCACAATTCGGTAATAAAACTTCCGAGGCAGAGATACTATATCTCTGCCCTTTTTAATTTGAGAGGTATAATGCTTGTCCCGACCGTAATTTTATTTTTTAGCACAATCCGTTATTATTCTGTGACGGAGAAAATTCCGATGAAATCTAAATTTATTTTGCAGCTCTTATTATCCTTCATTTTGTTGAACTGTTTGAGTAATCTTGCTCAAGCGCAATGGACACTAACGCAAAAAATTGAGACAAAGGGCGATTTGAACGCGGTTTATTTTGCCGACTCAAAGCGTGGTTGGGTGGCCGGGGATAACGGATACCTGGCGACAACTGTGGATGGCGGTAATTCATGGACGCGGCAAACTGTGGGAACAACCAGTTCAATCAGCGATATTTATTTTCGCGGTACTGACAAAGGCTATTTGCTCGCCGGAAACCGTGTTTTTTCTTCGATTGATGGCGGTCAAAACTGGCGCGAAGAGAAAATCCTGCAAGCCGAAACTTTTGGCAAAGCGCAGCCGGAATTGTACAGCATTCGCTTTGCCAGCAAGAAAAATGGCTGGATTGTCGGTGCAATTAACCAAAATGATTCGGTCGTTGGAAGTCTCGTTTTGCACACAGTTGACGGCGGCTCGGTTTGGCGGAAAGTTAGAATGGACACGAGCGAAGAATTAATTCATCTCGATTTCGTTAATGAAAATAACGGCTGGATTGTCGGAGCCAACGGAACGATTTTCGTAACCACGGACGGCGGCGAAAATTGGCGCAAACAACAGTCTGGAACGCGGACTACGCTCTACCACGTTGATTTTAAAAACGAAAGTAACGGCTGGATTGTCGGGGAAAAAGGTTTAATTCTGATGACGACTGATGGCGGCGCGGCTTGGCAAAAAATCAACCCGAACGTTAATAAAACACTTTTGAGCGTTGAATTTATCAATGACAAAAACGGGTGGATTATTGGACGCGATGGCACGGCGCTGCGTTCGGATGATGGCGGACGAACATGGATTAAACAGGATTCTCAAACGATTGATAATCTTTTCGGGCTGTACTTTGATAAAAAAGTAGGTTGGGCAGTTGGCGGCAAGGGAGTGATTTTGCGTTACCAAAGATAGTGGCTGGGACGTAATAATCGGTTACTTTATTAGTGAAAGAGCTACTATTGGTCAAGAGTCTGGCGTTGTGGTAACTTGTAATTTTGCTTTGAGCCGCCAACAATTGCAGGTTTAAGTTTTTTCGTTTGTAATGGAACATTTTTTTAACGAGCTAGTCCAGCAGTTTGGAATTTACGCCGTTTTTGCCCTTTGCATGGTAGAAGGCGATATTACTCTGTTGCTAGCGGGCGTCTTGGCAAACACAGGTTCGTTTGGCAGATACAGTTATGTGCAAGTTGTTCTTTTTGGTACGGCAGGCGCGGTTACAGGAGATTTTTTTGGCTATTTGGTAGGTAGGTTTTTTAGTAAGAACGTTAGTAGTTATAAGTTTTACCAGCACGCCAAACCCCGCATTGAAAGTTTGACCGAGAAATTCGGACCACTTTCAATTTTAGTTTCCAAATATATTTATGGAATTCGTGCGGCGTGGTGTATTTTTTACGGTGTTTCGGGTACACCCTGGTATAAATTTCTCTTGCACGACGCGATTAGCTGTTTTCTATGGGTTCTCATCACGAGCGGAATCGGTTATTTCTTTGGCGGCGCGGTCATTGGTTTAATCGGCGATTATAAGCGCGTCAGTATTGGACTCTTGGTTGTTTTAGTTCTCGGCATCATCGGTTTTTATTTGTTTGAGCGTTTTTGGGTGACGAAAAAAATCGAAGAAGTGAGTCCTGAAACTGTTCACGAGATCGAAAAAGCTGCACATTTTACGCTTCAGGACATCAGGGATAATATTAACGAGCGACTGCACTTTACGCACAGCAACTCAGCCAACGGCGCTGCTTCGGCAAACAATAATCACAAGGAAATTCAACAATCCTCTGAAGCGCAAAAAGCCGATAAAATCGAAAACGACTGATATGATAATTGAGTCATCTGCCCCGACTCGAGTTGATCTCGCAGGCGGCACAATTGATATTCCGCCGCTTTTTTTATTTCACGAAGGAGCTGCAACTGTAAATTTCGCTATCAATCTACTGGCACAGTGCCGTATCGAAACACGCAATGATGATAAAATTATCATCGAATCGGTTGACCGCAATCTTAAAATTGAAAGCTCATTGAGCCGGATTGACGAGCTTGCGGCTGAAGAAAACCTAGCACTCCCTGCCAAATTAGTGCATTTTTTCAAGCCGAATGTTGGTTTTAGTCTGACCACCAAATCCGCAGCTCCGGCCGGTGCCGGGCTGGCAGGTTCTTCCGCACTCAACATTGCTGTTATTGGCGCCTTAAACCATCTCGTTGGTGATCGCTATGATGAATCGAGATTTATTACGATTGCCGCTAACATTGAAACTCAGGTAATTAAAGTTCCGGCCGGATTCCAGGATTATTATCCGGCGCAGTATGGCGGGGCGATGTGTCTGCATTTTAGATCGGACGGGATCGAGCGCGAGCCTTTAAAGGTTGATGCGGCTATGCTTGAAAGCCGCATTGCAGTTTGCTATACGGGCGAGCCGCGTAATTCGGGAACAAACAATTGGGAACTCACTAAACGTCACATTGACGGAGACCGCGAATTGTTTAATCTGTTTGAAGGAATCCGCGACACTGCGCTTAAGACACGTGAAGCTATTGTCGCAGAAGATTGGGAGCGCGTTGGCGAAATTTTGCGAGAAGCGCAACCCGAACGCAAAAAACTTTCACCCAACATTACCACGCCGCTAATGGATAAAATCATTGAAACGGCAATGAATGCAGGAGCAATTGCGGCAAAGGTGTGCGGTGCTGGCGGTGGCGGCTGCATCGCTTTTTTCTGCGAAGAAGGAAGGCGCAGCGCGGTTGAAAAAGCATTGTCAACCGCGCCGGGAGCAATGATTCTCGATTGGCGGTTTGCAGAACATGGGTTAACGGTGACTGTTACTGAAAGCTAAAAATTCAATTCTTAATTTGCCTTAACGCTTCGTAAAGTACGATGGCAACTGAGTTTGATAAATTTAAACTTCTAATGTTTGAATTTGGCATCGGTATTTCTAAAACCCTATCGCTGTTTCTCTCAAGCACATCAGTGGGCAAACCTTTAGTTTCGCGCCCAAAAACAAGACAATCTTCAGGTTCAAATTTCCAATCCGTATAAATTTTATCGCCGCTGGTTTCAATAAAGAGAAAACGCGAAGCGGGCAAATCTTTGTAAAGCGCATCCAGATTGCGGTGTCTCCGCAAATCAACCTCGTCCCAATAATCAAGCCCGGCGCGTTTTACCGCTCGCTCGTCCATCCGAAAACCCGGGACTCCGACGATATGCAGGCGAGTAAAAGTTGCCGCGCAGAGACGCGCGATATTTCCAGTATTCGGCGGAATTTCCGGTTCAACTAAGGCAACGTGGAGCATTAAAAATTCAAGCCTATATTAATCACAAAAGAGGATGT
>JBDTZD010000108.1:0-6912 GCA_040005335.1 Pyrinomonadaceae bacterium
TAATTCCTACACTCGAAGCATTGGGGCGCAAACACTCGCTTTACGGCGTCAGGGACGAATATTACGCGGTCGTTGGCGCTGCTTTGCTCTCGACCCTCAAAGAGTTGCTTGGAACAAAAGTTTTTACTCCCGACACCGAAACTGCGTGGGCGAAAATGTATGGAATGGTAGCCGACGTCATGAAGCGCGCAGCGCGGCAATATTCGCCGGAAACCGAATATTCACAAGCTGAACCGGTTGACCAGTTTGCCATCACTCAGCCGCTAAATGACTTTCCCTTTGCAAAGCCGGCGATTGAACCGATAGAACCATTAGTTCAAAGCTACCTGCAAAAGTTGTTTTAGTGATAGAAGAATTCGATGATTTAAATCTTGTCTTCGAAAACTGATTAAAGGCTTTCTAAAGTTTGCAGGATTTTTGCCGTATCAACCAGACTTTCAAATAAATAGTCAGGTTGATATGGCAGAAGTTCTTCCGGCGGATGATTTCTGCCGGTCGCCACAGCCACTGCTTTTGCTCCGAAATATCTGGCGCAATCAATATCGTTTGGGGTGTCGCCCAGCACGATAAACTGAGACGGAGCAAATTCGTAATCAAATTTTTTGCTCAAATGACGGGCGGCAACGGCTGGCAGATTTTTTCGCTCATGCGATTCGTTGCCGAATGCGCCAATAGAAAAATCGAAGAACTTGTCGAGCCCGACAAAAGCAAGTTTGAAGCGAGCGGCAAGCGGCACATTTCCGGTGAGCAAAGAATTAATGAAAAGCGGATGTTCGTGCGTCGCCTGCAAAAGCTCGTGAGCGCCGGGAAGGGAAACAAAACGTCCTTTCTCAGTGCCACAGACGCGCTCGATTTCGGCTCCCAAAACCGTACAAAATTCGTCCGTTTTGGCGTAAATCTGTTCGACAGTAATGCCTTCCGGCTCTAGAGCTTCGTAAGCAATCTGCAAATCGGTCATTCCGGAAACTTTTATTCTCTGGCGCAAAACGCCGGATGAACCGTAAACGCGTTCCATTGCAGGGGCAAAATATTCTTTGTAAGCTCCGCCGCGCGGGGCAATAACAAGCGTTCCATCAATATCCCACAATAAAATGCGGATTTTGGATTTTGGATTTTGGATTTTGGATTCCATGAGAGCTGAATTCTAATATGGATTTGCGCTTAACTGTTCGGCGTTGACGCTGATTTGATAGTAGCCGCTCGTCGGGCGCGTTTGTAAATCGAAAGTTTCGCCCGGAGACACTTTCCAGATTTTATAATTTGAATATGTCAGAGGCATGTTTGGCTCGCAAATTTCAGGCTGATGGTCAGCTAAAACAAAATACGCCGCGCCGCTGCCCATCACTCGCGCCAATCCGTTACGATCAACTACAACGCTCGTCGCTTCGTTGACGGCGATTCCGAGCACGTTTGAAGTGCGTCCGTCTCTAATCTGTCGGGCAAGAAAAGCCATTAAACGCCCCATACGGTCGCGCTGCTGAAAATGCGTATCAGTCAAGGTATCCTGCAAGTTATTCCAATTGAAAAAGTTTTCGGTAAAGGTGACTGATGAATCATAAGGATTATGCAAAGCATCTGCGCTGCTGACGCTGCCCGAGCAAGCGTCGTAAACAAACTCGCTTTGGATCGCCAAACCTGCGCTTGTTCCGCCAACTGCACCGCCTCTGCGGTAAACGTTTTTGACCGCGCGTTCGATTCCCGTACCTTTAAAAAGACGAACATAATCGCATTGATCGCCGCCCGCAAAGAAAATGACTTCAGCAAGATTGATAACGGCAAGAACAGTAGATTTGAGCGCGTCTTTGCGATCCGTAATAACAAGAGTTTCAACCGAATCAACCCCGTTCATTGCCGCGATCGGTGCATTATAGCCGTTTGAGCCGGTCGCTCGCAGCACAACGACATCAACTTTAACATCACAATCGGTACAGCCGCGCGCCTCGTTAATCATCCATTGAATTGCCGGATCAACATCCGTCCCGCCACCGCCAAAATCATGCGCCGCGCCTTGCAAAACGGGCTGCACGTCAGCCGGATTGCCGGTTAAGTAGCGCGTGACTCGAGCTTCAGACGTGGTGCTTTCAAAAAGCAAAACAATTGCGAAAACTAAGGTGTATTGAAGTTTTCTCATATTTGAATGGAGAATCAGATTTATTAGATAACAGCTAAAACATCTCCGGCGTTAACGGTTGCGCCCACATCGAAACGAATTTCTTTGACAATACCGTCTTTCGGCGATTTCATTTCGTTTTGCATCTTCATTGCTTCGACCACAATAATGCCGTCGCCAATTTTAACTTCGGCGCCCGACTCAACAAGAACGCGAACTACTTTGCCCGGCATCTGCGTCACGATTGTTGCAATGCCGTCTGCAACTGCCTCTAAGTTTCCAGCACCACGAAGCCGTTTTGGATCTGACAACTTAAAATCAAAGCTTTTTGTCCCTTGGCGAACGCGCGTGACCCCGGCGGCGTCTTTTGGTGCAACATAACATTCATAGATTTTGCCGTCGGCATTAAACAAATAAGTGTTTGGTTCGACTTCTCGCGCTTCAAGCGAATATTTGCGCCCATCAATCTCGGCGAAAACCTGCAAGCCTTCGCTCTTTATTTCGATTTCATGTTTCTCGCCGCTTTGTTCTGCAAATAATTTCACGATAATTGTTAAAGGTTAATCCTTAAATAGTGTAAAAATCTTTTGGTCTGAAAATAACAGAAGAATTTGATTTACCAAAATCTCGTCAGGCTTGTAACGCGAGTATTCTTTCTGCCAAACTAAAAATATGGCGGAACAAAAAAAGAAGAAAGTTAATTATTCGAGCGCGTGGGTCGAAGCCAAACTGCTTTTGTGGAGAGCGCGTTGGCGGCTCGCTCTCGGCGCGGTGCTGATGGTTATCAGTCAGCTTTCAGGATTGGTGTTGCCGGCTTCGTCGCGTTATTTAATTGACGAAGTTATCAACAAAAACCGCACTGAACTGCTGGTTTGGTTTGCACTTGCGGTTGGTATTTCAACCGTCGTGCAAGCAGTGACGACGTTTGCACTCTCACAAATCTTGGGAGTCGCCGCCCAGCGTGCCATCACCGAAATGCGAAAACGCGTTCAAGCTCAAATCGAACGGCTGCCCGTTAATTATTTTGACTCAACCCAAACCGGACAATTGATTTCGCGAATTATGTCGGACGCGGAAGGTATTCGAAACCTGGTTGGGACGGGCTTGGTTCAGCTTATCGGCAGTGTCTTTACCGCTTTGATAGCAGTCATTGTTTTATTTTATCTCAACTGGCTTTTAACTGTTATTACGCTGATTGTTTTAGCGGCGTTCGGCGGTGTCCTGGCGTTCGCATTCAATCGTTTGCGCCCGATTTTCCGCGAACGTGGACAAATCCAGGCTGAAGTGCAGGGAAGATTAGGGGAAAGTTTGGGCGGAATCCGCATCGTTAAAGCGTACACGGCGGAAAAGAGGGAAGAACTGATTTTCGCGCGCGGAGCGCACCGTCTTTTTCGCAACGTCGCCAAATCAATGACCGGCGTATCTGGCGTTTCAGCGTTTTCTTCGATTATTGTCGGCGCAATCGGCGTCGTCGTGATCGTAGTCGGCGGCAACGCTGTCACTGGCGGCAGAATGACAATCGGAGAGCTGATTCAGTACATCTTTTTTACCAGCCTAATGGCATTGCCGATAATTAATTTGAGTAACATCGGGACACAAATCACCGAAGCCTTTGCCGGTCTTGATCGGATCCGCGAAGTCACCGAAATGGCGACTGAAGACGAGGAAGATGAATCGAAAAAGGCTTTGCCCGACGTGCGCGGAGAAATTGAATTTACCGATGTGCGCTTTGAATACGAAGAAAAAGTCGCGGTTTTAAAAGGAGTTTCTTTTCATGCGCTAGCCGGAACGACAACCGCCCTGGTCGGTTCAAGCGGTTCCGGCAAATCAACGATTTTAAGCTTAGTTTTAAACTTTATTCAGCCCAACTCCGGCACAATCAAGATTGACGGTGCGGATTTACAAACGGTTAAACTGCGTGATTACCGTAGCTTTCTAGGCGTCGTTTTGCAAGATAATTTTCTGTTTGACGGAACGATTTTGGAAAACATTCGTTTTTCAAAACCGGATGCGGATTTGGAGGATGTCAAAGAAGTTTGCCGACTTGCCAACGCTGACGAGTTTATCGAAAAGTTTCCCGAAAGCTACAAATCAATTGTCGGTGAACGCGGCGTTAAATTATCCGGCGGACAACGGCAACGCATAGCAATTGCCCGCGCACTCCTAGCAAATCCAAAAATTTTAATTCTGGACGAAGCGACCTCATCGCTCGATTCCGAAAGCGAAGCCATGATTCAGGAAGGTTTGCGCCGCTTGCGCGAAGGGCGAACAACTTTTGTTATTGCGCACCGACTTTCGACAATTCGCAGCGCCGATCAAATTTTGGTGGTTGAAGCAGGCGAAATTATTGAACGCGGAACGCACGATGAACTGCTTGCGCAGAATGGTCGCTACCGACAGCTTTACGATAAACAATACAATTTTGAGAAAAACTTGTTTATTAATCCGGGCGAGGATTTTACTACTGGTAAACCAAGCGCCGCGCCGCCAAAACCAGCGCGGGCTGGTTCGTTGTAAGCATTTAATAAAGCATGAAATTGTATTCAATCATTTTGGAAACAGAGATTGGTGTGTTATTGCGAGTCTCGGGTACGAATTTAATTTGTTTAGCAGCTTTGACAGCCTGTTGAGTCAATCCGAAAGGTAAAAAACTGATCACCAAGACATTTTCAATTTGCCCGTTAGAACTGAATGTCACTCGAACGCGCACAGTTCCAGTTGTTTGTGTCATTCTCGCTAGTTCGGTGTAATTTGCGCGCGGTTTGGAAAGAAGGTTAAGTCGGCGATTGGGATCAGTAACATCAACGGAAGAATTTTGTTCAATGCCTCGATTGCCTGCCGTTTCACTTCCACTTCCTTGTCCAATTCCTGTGCCGCTTCCTTGTCCTCTTCCAGTTCCCACTCCATCACTCCGTTCAACCGTTATGGAAGCAGGATTAGGACTAACTATCGGAGTAGAAGTAGGAGTGGTTGCAGGTAAAACAGGTTGTGTTTGAGAGGTCTGGGTGGTTGCCTGTGGTTTCGATGGTGAGTCGGGTTTAAGCATTGCAATTAAAGAATTCTGCTGTTCGCGCCAAAATTCAGCTTCGGGCGGAGACGGCAAAGCGAGCATCGTTTTAATCGTTTCAAGAGCTGTTTGATATTTGGCGCGTTGCACTTTACCTTCCAATTTTGAAGCCTGGCTGAGCAAAAGCTCAGCTTTAAGATTGTATGCAGATGCAAAACTCGGGTTTAATGCGATAGACCTTTCAATGCTCGCCAAATTAGAGTTTAAGATTCCTAAAAGAAAATGTGCTTCAAAATATTCAGGATCAATTGCAATTGCTTGTTGAACGAGTTCCGAAGCTGGTTGACCATTCAGCATCATAATTTCAGCTGTTACAGACTTCGCTTCAGCGTTTTCAGCGTTTAAATCAAGCGATTGAATTGTTGAGGACAAGCCAGATTGGCCTATCTTCGCATATAACACATTTAACTCTGTATTATGTGCTACTCGAAGTGCAGGAGCTTCGACACATTTGAAATAGTCATACCAACTGTCTCTGGCGTCGTAAAATTTTTTCTCCTTGGGATTATAGCCGCCAATGATTTGTCGGACGTTTTTGATAATGTCGGCTTTTTTGCTTTGACTGAGCGGCGCTGGCTGGCTGCATTCGGCATCATTTGTTTGCGCTTTTACATTGGTTAAGCTTAAAAACAGCGCGAACAAAATTGCTGTCAAAAGTCGGCAGGAATGCATAAAATCTGATTTTAACTGCATAAATTTACCTCTATTCTAAAAATTTAACGGCAAGATAAATAACCTGCTCTGCTCGTCGGTTAATTAAATTTAGCCGAACAACTAAACGCCAGCTTAATCTAATACAAATTGAAATTGTATTCGACGACTCTGACGATTGAAACGGGTTGACCGTCCTTCTTCATCGGCTCAAAGCGAATTTGGGAGGCGGCTCTGAGCGCTTGCTCGGTCAATCCATACGGCAAACCTTTCATGACCACCGGAAAAGTTTTTCCATTTTTGCCAAATAAAACCAATACTCTCACTGTTCCGGAAATGCTACTCTTTCTTGCTTCTTCGGTATAGTTAGCGCGAGGTTTGGACAAAAGCGCGAGCTTAGTTTCATTCGGATTGTCCGCCAGTGGTACTGGCGAAGTATCTTTCTGTTTTTCGCGTCGCTCGAAATATTCGGCGAAGGCGTTGTAACCTTCAATTGTATCTCGAATTTGGTTAGCCTGTGCAGAGTTTGCAGAAATGTCAGGAAAGTTCTGCAAAGTTTCAATAGCAGTCGTAAAACGTTTCTTCTGTTCGGCAGGGGTGAGCGCAGAGAGCCAATTTTCTTCGTTTAAACTGCTGATTCCGGCTTGGGCTTTGAGCAAATAAGCGGGCGCAAAACTTTTCTCAAGTGCTATAGCTCTGTCAGCCGCTTTGATTGCTGCCGAGCCATTACCGCTTTGATACTCAGTCACGCCCAATAAATAATGCGCTTCACCGTTGCTTGGATTGAGAGCAACAGCTTTGCTCGCATTTTTCCGCGCATCCCTGAGTTTTCCGCGCTGCAACGCGACATAAATCAATCCATTAACCGGACGAACATCTTGCGGCAACAGTTTCGCCGCTTTTTGAAAGGATTTTTGTGCGGCTTTTGAATCGTCTTTCTTAAGTTGTGCCGCACCAAGGTAATAAAACGCTTCGCCATCTTTTTGGTTATTTGTGACAACAGTGTAGAAAAGAGAAATTGCTTTTTCGTATTCACCTTTTTGATAAAGCGCGATAGCTTGAGATTTTGCTGTTTCCGGCGTTT
>JBDTZD010000343.1:0-6876 GCA_040005335.1 Pyrinomonadaceae bacterium
CTGCCGCCCGCTCCGCCTCCGCCAGCATCACCGCCACCGCCAAAGCTAAAATCGTCGCTTGATGATGCCGCAGATGTTGAATCGCTTGACGATGAATCAAAATTTGTCGAATCACTAAAGATTATTGGCGAGCTAGAGCTGGAATTAACCGGCGACCGGTCATGAAATGAATCATCCTCACCATACCGAGCTTTTTTTCGTGCGATGGCTTTCTCGCAAGCAGAAAGGCGCGCTGAAACCTCCTTTAAGCGTTCTTTGACTTGATTTGCCCGTGCTTCGCTCGCGTTAACGGCGTTTTCCTGCACTGAGAATTCTTGTTTTTTCTGCAACATTGGCTGAATAAGATCTCTGTAACTGCGGCTTTGAGCGGGAACATCCGACAAGCGCCAGAGCAAGCCGCGCAGCAAAACCCGGCGTTGTTCGAGCGGTGACGCTGTTGAAGTTTCTGAATTAACCACCAATCTACGCCAAAACCTCCGAATCTTTTGAGCAAAACTTAATTGCTCGGGTAACTTCATTTCCTCAGCTGCATATAAATTTGGCTCGTTCGGAAAAATACGCTCCAATTGAGCCAATGTTTGCGAAGATAAATCCGGCAGCAGATTCGACACGATTTGCTCAATTAATTGCTGCACCGCGCCGCGCGCGCTCTGCCGCGAGTTTTGGGCTTGCCGCAATTCATTTTCCCGCGTCTCACGGTCGGTTTCGAGATTTCTTTTTTGGCGCAGCAACAATTCGCGTTCGGGTTCCAATTCGGCGAGCGACTTCATTTCAAAATCCGCCGTAAAATTCATTTAAGCAGTTCCTTTCACCACGCAAGATTTTTCGCGCTCATTCTCTCAAAGCGCGATCGTTTTGACAATCGGCAATGGGGTTTCAAGCGCGGCTTCGTCTTCGAGCCGCTGCCGGAAATAATCGGTCATCCATATTCGCAAATCGTCGCGCATTTCAGAAAACTCAAACAATCCGTTTTCATTTGTGACCAAATCCGTGAGCGGATTAAATCCAAGAAGGCTCAATTCACGCGTGCGTTCGAGGTAGCGCCGATTTTTCAATTCGCCGTGCCATAAATGCCACAAATCACCGTTGACAAATCCGATTTTGTTTTGAACGATTTCGGCGAATCGGTTGCCCCAGCGCTCAAAATGAGTTTTGATTGAGCTACTAAAAAACGCGCGTTCAACGCATGAATGCTCAATCTTTCCGGTCGCCGCGTGAGCCATCAAATGATCGGCGGTTCCGGCAATCGCGCGGTCATACAACTCCAGTTCATCAAACATTTCGCGCCGCGCTGCCCAGCCAAAACCCGTATGACCGTGCAAATCAAAATTGTCGCTCGCTGCCTTTTCAGCATTTGTATTCCAGACATACGCAAAACTTTCCCAAATTTCCCGGTTGCTTATGTCGGGCTGCGTTTGGTGCGGCGCCAGCCTCACGACGCGCGAAAATGGCTGGCAAATCATCGCTTTTTGCAAGACGGCGGCGGTTTCCAGAATCCACTTCGGGTTAGCAAACAAAACATCAGCGTCAAGCCAAATTACATATTTTGCCTCCTTCGGCAACAATCTAACAGCTAAATTGAGCAATCGTTCCTTTTGCCACAAAACGTCACGCGCTCTGAGTTGTATGACGTTTTGATTTTGTTCAAGCTCAAAATCGTCAGTGCCGAAAGCGCATTCGAGAATTAAAAACGGCACACGGGAGCGTTTGAGCTGCCGGTAAAAAATGTCAAAATTGCGGCGGCGGCTGCGGAACCTCAGCGGATTATAATAACAACTGATAATCCACGCTTCGGGATGGGCAAAATATGATTTCATTGACAAAATAATATTTCAATCAGAGGCTTTGTGTTTGACGGCGACACGGGAAACAATAGAATTTATTTAAACAGCAAAAAATATGACGGATATTTTCAAATTAACTACGCGCCCGTCCGAATCTCTGTTTTTCAAACGCAATGATCGAAACGATGTGCGTTTGGGCGAAACGGTTTCGACCGACAAAGGCGATTATACTCTAGCGGACATCGTTATCTTAGGCTGCCCGCAAGACGATGGCGTGATCAGGAATTACGGCAGAAGCGGTGCTGCCGCTGCGCCCGATGAAATTCGCCGCGCCTTTTACAAACTAACTAACTTCGGAGTTAACACGCAAATCTTTGATTTGGGCAACACAATTATCCAACCGACTTTAGAAGAAACACACGACGTCCAAACCGCCATCGTTCAACAATTGCTGCGTGACAATAAAAAAATCATTTCGCTCGGCGGCGGTAACGATATTTCTTACCCGGACTGCAAAGCTCTCTGCCTCGAAACGGACAATGTTTTGGCTTTTAACGTGGACGCGCATTTTGACGTGCGCGCCGATGAACTGCGCAGCAGCGGAACGCCTTATCGCCAACTACTCGCGGAAAAACTGATTGAGCCGCAAAATTTTTACGAAATCGGTTATCAACCTGAAGCTAATTCGCCGATTTATTTTGAGTATTTGCAGCGTTTAGGAGTTCATACAATTAGTCTCGAAGAGTTTCGGCAGATCGGAGATTTCAGTCTGGAGATTTTTAAACTGCATAACGACCGACCGCTTTTCTGGGGTTTTGACGTTGATGTGGTTCGCTCCTCAGACGCACCCGGCGTTTCCGCCCCTTCGCCAATTGGATTGATGGCGGACGAGTTTTGCGATTTAGCCGCCCTTGCGGGGTTTCAACCGAATACTAGAATCGTCGAATTTACTGAAGTCAATCCAAATTATGATCGCGACGGGCAAACCGCCAAACTTGTAGCGATCGCGATGCACCGTTTTTGCACCGCCATAGGAGCATGATTTCTATTTGCTCGAAGGGAAAAGCGTGAATTACTAACTTAAACCGACTTGCTGCTGCTTAAAATTGGGAAAGATTTTATTGATTTGGGGAGCCTTCATCACATTTATCAGCAACTCTGATAAAACAGACCGATAATCTATTAAAACTTCCAAACCACTCGGTCCAATGCTAGTATCCTGGGCAAGTCCCGGATAGGCGCCGTGGATTTTGCCGCCATTGATTCTCCCGCCTAATGCGAGAGCTGCAAAACCGCGTCCGTGATCCGTTCCGAGTGAACTGTTTTCGTAAGATCGCCGCCCGAATTCAGTGACAACCAGCGTTGTGACGCGCTGGCGGTAACGAATCAAATCCTGATCGAAAGCGGCCAAACCGCGACCGAGCGAATCAATTGGCTGAGCTTGCGCGCCTGCGGTCGTTCCTTGAAAAAAATGCGTGTCCCAACCATCCAAATCAATGCACGCAATTTCCAGCCCGACTTCGGCTTTGATGAGCCGGGCAATTTCGCGCAGCCCCTTGCTAAAATTGTCATCCTTATAATCGGCGCCGCCTTCCGGCGTGAACGGCTTGCCGCGCAAATTTTCGACGCGCGTTAGTAATTCCAGTGTTTCGCGTCCCGATTCGCCCAACAGCCCAACCTCTGCGCCGTATAAAGCTGCCAGTGCTTGAGAAACAGCGTTGGTGTTTTCTCCATGCAGAGTTTGAAGTTGAACTTCATCAAGCGAAGTCAAAGCGCTGGCCGAAGGTGCAGCCCGGAGCGATTCGGGAATGGTTTGCCCAATCGCTACCGCCGAAAGCGGAGTTAAAGCTTTGTCGCTATTACTGCTATTCCGCACCTGCAAATATCTTCCGAGCCAGCCGCCGCCGATTGCCTGTCCATACTGCTCGCCGTGTTCCATCTGATCTTGTGTTTCAAAATGCGAGCCAGTGGGATTGTCTGTTCCTACCGCTTGGATGATGCCAAGCCGACCTTCTTGATAGATTGGTAGCAGGGGGCGCAACAAAGGGTGAAGGGCATAAAATTCGTTTAACTTTGCGGCAGAACCAATCGCGTCTTCGTTTCCTGCGATTGGCGGCGCAATCGAAATTGTCGGGCGCAAACGATAATATTGATCGTCTCCGTAAGGCACAACCAAATTTAGCGTGTCCGCTCCGCCCCGCAGAAAAACACAGACCAGCGTTTGTTGTCCGGTCTCAGATGTCTTGCGCTCGCTGCCGGCGAAAGTCATTTGCCTCAGAAAATTCCGCCGCGATGTTGTTGTCACGCTCATCTTAAAACCTCTGAAACGCCGGTACTGCCAGCATTAGTCCGAGTAGTTCAGCCTGAAGATTGTTATCTCCCAAATCTTTGCCGCGCGAGAAACTTTCCAAAGTTTGAAGCTCAATCTCCGAAACCGTTCGTCCGATAAAATGCGGCAAAAATCTTTGCGGATCAAAGCCCAATTTGGTTGTCGCGCCGCTAACTGCCTGCGCTACCTTATCGAGAGAAACTGCAACCGACGGAATTTGATTGGAAGCTAAAGCAAAACCAAAATTCCAGCGCCAGAGGAATGTGCCCAGCCACGCGTTAGCCTCGTCCGGGTATCCGTCCGGCGTCGGATATTGAAAGGGGCCTTGTCCCATCCGCAATAAATATTCAATAAGCGGTTGATGAGCGTGTGTATCTGCTCCAACGGCTCGCAAACAACTGACGATAAAACGAAACGGCGGTTTGAATTTACTGCCCCTCGCTGTTTTGAATTCATCCGAAGCAAGAATTGTTCGCACCATTGCTTTAATTTCTCCTCCGGTTTGTTCGAAGACGGTGGCAACACTTTTCACTAGTGAGTCGGGCGGCTCGTCCGAGACAAATCTGCGGACGAGTTTACCGGCAATGTAGCGCGCTGTTGAAGGATGCCCGCAGACAATTTCAACGACCCGATCAGTGTCACCCGCCCCAAGTCCGGCAGGGATTGTTTGACCGAGCACCAGCTTTTCGTCGTTGTCGTGCAGCTCTGGATCGAAATAAACAGTGCCTCTGCTCCAGCCTGTCCCAATGCGCCAACCCGTTAAACAACGCGCGATTTCAGAAACATCTCGCTGCGTGTAACCGCCATTGACGCCTAGAGTATGAAGTTCCAGCAGTTCGCGCGCATAATTCTCGTTTGGAATGTCTTCAGGAGCTGACTTTTTGTTTTCTTTTCCGTCCAGATAAACCAGCATTGCGGGAGATGTCACGGAAGCGCGAATCAAATCCTTGAATTTTCCAAACGCATTGGCGCGAATTACCAGTCGGTCATCCGCAGGTTTGAGATAAATACAATCGCCTTTTTCGAGATTGATATTGAGATGATCAGTCCAAAATCCAACCATCACCTCAAAAAGCTGTCGGCGGCTGTAAATTGCACGAAGCAGTGTGTAGCGAATAATCTCTTCGCGCAAAACGGGCTTTTTGTATTCATAACAAAGACCGGGATTATGGTGAATTGTTTCAAAACGGTTGGCGCGTAAATCACAAAGCGTATCGTCAATAGTTTCCGGAGCTAGCTGCTCCTCAATCCACGCTTCGCCGCCGGTTAACCGCACGCGGTCAAGATCGCCGATCCAGGAACCGTAAGCCGCGCGCGAAAGTAGATGAAAAATCGGATCAATTTCTTTTGATTTGATATCGCTGAGGCTTTCCGGAATTGTTTGCCCGAACTCGTCTGTGACGCGGCTGATTAGCCGCTCGCATCCGGTTAAGGACAATCCTAAACCGGCAAAAGCCGCCGACTGTAAAATTGTCCGGCGCGCGATTTTCATTGTTGAACTCCGACTACCGCTCCGACATTTAGATTTGCAGTCTGCGCGTTTGTTCCAAGCGGCGCACCGGAAAAAGATGGTTGAAATGCCGCAGGCGCGACAGCAGTGCGCTTAAAATTGAAAAATGAAAGCGTCATGGCACCGCACCCGATAATCAGCGAAAAAGGAAAGATGATAAACCAACCCAGAATCGGCAGTAGAAATGAGAGAACGAGGATGTTGCCGCCCCTGAGAGTGGTTCGCCAGGGCTGATCAACATCAATTTTGGCAGACAATTTTTGACCAATTGAGGTCGCGAGACCTGACGCGCCGACGCTCGCGTACATTAAATAACTGCAGACAATTCCAATCGCGATGACATTTCCTACGGGACCGGGGATTTGCTTGAACAAAATGGTGAAGAGGACAGTGATAAAAGATAAAGGCAAGCCAACGAGGAAAGGTTTCCAGAGACTTTTGCCGCACCAAATAGCCGCCGCTTCAACCCTTTTAAACCAGAGACCGCGACACAAAAGCCAGAGACCGGAAAACGAGATCAGCAATCCGACAATCACCAAAAAGATTGCCATTGTATCAGCCATTAACATTGCAAATTCCTCCGCTCAAAGAGTTAAAAGAGAGATGATTCTGTCATCCTGCTCTATCTAATTGTTATGACTTGATACGATTCCCTCTAAGTAAAGTTTCTTCCGCGCGGATTGGCAAAGCGCCGACTTTGTCGCTTTAAACAAATTCCCAAGGACAAAATTTGCAAAGGGTACTTGATGTAATGTGGCGTAGCTTGACAGTATTCTTCGATTCGCTGAGCTGAAACAAACGGCGCTCCTTACGCGTTTATTAACTCAGTTCAATTTTAGTCCAGATTAAAAACCGTGTTATTTTAGCAGCAACACATTTTGAACTCTGTTTTTTATGCTCTCAACGACACAAATCGGTCGGTATGAAATTCGCCGCAAGCTCGGCGAGGGCGGAATGGGCGAAGTTTATCTGGCTCATGATCAGAGTCTGGGGCGTGATGTCGTCGAAAAAGTCGGTAAAATTACAAAAGAAATTGATTTCAATTTAATCGGCAATTTTGTTTGGTCGCCCGATGGCAAGTCTCTGACTTATCTGAGCCGGGACGGAGTGCCGAATTTATGGCGAATGCCGCTTGATGCTAACGGCAAACCGCAGCAAATCACCGATTTCAAATCCGGCAGCATTTTTAATTTCACTTGGTCGCGCGACGGCAAAAGTTTGTTTCTGGCGCGCGGCGTCGTCAATACCGATTT
>JBDTZD010000213.1:0-6817 GCA_040005335.1 Pyrinomonadaceae bacterium
GGATGAAAAATAGGGAATATTTAGTTTTAAATTAAATTCCTTAGCTTTTATCCTTCCGCCTTCATCCTTCATTCTTCATCTAATGTGGCTGATTTAAAATTAGAAATAGTAACGCCGGAACGTCGCGTTGTAGATGAAACGGTTGATTCGGTAACAATTCCGACGCAATCGGGCGAGATCGGGATTTTGCCCGCTCACGCACCGCTTATTTCGCAGCTCAAAAGCGGTATTTTGACTTACACACGAGGCGCGACAACCAACCGCATGATGGTTTCGGGCGGTTTTGTCGAAGTCGGAGCGGAACGAGTTTCGGTTCTGGCTGATGTCGCGCAGCTTGCCGAAGAAATTAATACCGATGAAGCTCGCGCCGAACAATCCGCGCTCGAACGCGCAATGAGCAGTTTTGACGGAACTCCCGAAGAAATGGAACGCGAACGTGAAAAGCTCGAACGCGCCGAAGCTCGTCTGCAATTAGCAGGCGGTTCTGACTTTGGTTTGTCTTTACAATGCGGTTTGTGGCTAAATGCAAAAGTTATGATTTTTCGATTTACTACTGCTGGTGAATCACACGGCAAAGCACTAGTTGCAATTGTCGAAGGACTTCCCGCAGGCGTTGAAATCAATATTGAAAAACTCAACCGCGAGTTGTGGCGCAGGCAGCAGGGATATGGGCGCGGCGGGAGGATGAAAATTGAAGCGGACAAAGCCGAAATTCTCTCGGGCGTCAGGCACGGAAAAACTTTGGGTTCGCCCGTCGCTTTGCTGATAGAAAATAAAGACTGGCAAAATTGGACTGAAACGATGTCAGTCACGCCGCTCGAACAAGAGCCTGAGGAAAAACCAAGAATAGTCACGCGTCCGCGCCCCGGACACGCTGATTTAGCGGGCGGACAAAAATTTCAAACCAGAGACTTGCGAGACATTCTCGAACGCGCTTCGGCGCGGGAAACTGCCGCGAGAGTGGCTTGCGGCGCGTTGGCAAAACAACTTTTAGCGCAATTTGCGATTGACATCAAAAGCCATGTCGCGCAGCTCGGAAATATTCCTGAAACACCGATTAATGCTGACTGGCAGCAAATTGCTGCGATTGATGAAAACTCTCAAACCAATTGCGTTAACGCCGAAATTGAAAAGCAAATTATCGAAAAGATTGACGAAGCCAGACGGGCAGGCGACACTTTGGGCGGCGTTTTTGAAGTCGTCGTTCGCAATCTGCCTGTCGGCTTAGGCTCGCATACTTCCTGGCGCGAAAAATTAGACGGGCAATTAGCGCAAGCCGTGATGTCAATTCAAGCTGTCAAGGCGGTCGAAATAGGAACGGGCGTGACAAATGCTAATTTGTTCGGTTCAAAAGTCCACGACGAAATTGGTTATGACGCTGAGGGTAAAAGTTTTACACGTTTGACCAACCGCGCCGGAGGTTTAGAGGGCGGCATCACGACGGGCGAGGAATTACGCGTGCGAGGTTATTTAAAACCGATTTCGACTCTCAGGCGGGCGTTGAAATCCGTAGATATTGACAGCAAAGAAGAATCTTTAGCCGCATTTGAGCGTTCGGACACAACTGCAGTTCCAGCCGCTAGTGTGATTGGCGAAGCGATGGTTGCAATTGTTTTGACTAATACGATGCGGGAAAAATTCGGCGGCGATAGTTTGACAGAAATGCGACGGAATTTTGACAGTTATCTGGAACAATTAAGTCGTTACTAAAAATGCCCGTATTATTAATTTTCATTGACGGTTTGGGAATCGGCAGACGCGAAGCGACAAACCCTTTCGAAGATTTACCGGAAGCGTCGCCGCTCGGCATTTTTCAAAATGAAGAACCGGACATACCTTTTGGCGGTATTTTAGTTCGGACTGACCCGCGTCTTGGAATTGAAGGCAGACCGCAAAGTGCGAGCGGACAGACAACGATTCTGACCGGCGTAAACGTTCCAACCACACTTGGTTATCACAAACAAGGATTTCCGAATGCTGAGATGCGCGAGATTTTAGCCGAGCATTCAATTTTTTTGCAGCTGGAAGAGCGGGGAATTAAGCCAAACGTTTTCGCCAACGCCTACACTCCGCAGTTTTTTACAGAAGAGCCGCGTTGGAAATCAGCGACGACAGTCGCCGTCGAAGCTTCGACCATGCGTTTTCGGACACTCGCGGATTTACAATCAGAAACGGCGCTTTTTCATGATTTCACCAATTTGCTGTTGATCGAACGCGGCTTTAACATCGAAGAATATTCACCCCAGAATGCCGGAAAAATTTTGGCGAACATCACCGCGAAAAATCATTTCACGCTTTACGAACACTTTATTACAGATAAGCTTGGACACGCTCAAAACATGGAATTGGCGCGTCTGCATCTGCCGCGTCTGGCGAAATTTGTCTTGAGCGTGGTGGAAAATGTTGATTTAACTGAAACAACGGTATTGCTGACAAGTGATCACGGCAATATCGAAGATTTATCTGTCAGGCAGCACACTCTTAACGACGTGCCGACTCTCTTGTGGGGCAAAGAAAAAGAGTTTTTCGCCGCCCGAATCAAGACGCTGGCTGATATTACGCCAACAATTATTGAAACGCTAAGAAGGGATTAGTGACGAGGGACAAGGGACAAGTGAATAAATAAGAATTTAGAATTAAAAATAGCTTTGGAAATCCAATTTTGAATTTTACATTTTTAATTTTTAATTACTGTTTCCCTTGTCCCTCGTCACTTATCACTTGGGTTTATGTCTTCAGAATTGAAGAATGACAAACGCGAGATCTTCGGCTGGTTAGTTTATGACTGGGCGAACTCGGTTTATTTAACCACAGTCATTGGCGTTCTCGTCGGACCTTATTTGACTGCGTTGGCACAAGCGGCGGTCGGCGACAACGGGGTAGTTCTGGATTTAGGCGTGTATGCGATAACTGCAAAATCGCTGTTTCCCTTTGCAATTTCGATGTCAGTCTTCGGTCAAATCTTTTTGCTGCCTATTTTGGGCGCGATTGCCGATTACTCGCGGCTTAAAAAGCGTTTTATGCAGCTTTTTTGTTTTGCCGGAGCCGCGACGGGGTGTTTGCTGTTTTTTGTCGAAGGCAATTGGTATTTGTTTGGAAGCGTTCTAGTTATCTTCTCAAACCTCTGTATGGGCGGTTCGCTCGTTTTTTATAACGCTTATCTGAGCGACATCTGCACCGCTGACCAGCGCGATAAAGTTTCGAGTCGCGGTTTTGCGGTTGGTTACGCGGGCGGATTTTTGATGTTGTTGTTTAATTTCATTTTCTTGAGCTTCGCCGAAAGACTGGGAATCACACAAGGTTTTGCCGTCCGCATTTCGTTTCTTTTGGCTGCCGTTTGGTGGGGCGGATTTGCTTTGTTTACTTTTGCTCGTTTAAAAAATCGCGGCGCTGCCCGCGAGATTCCGCCGGGCGAAAATTACGTTTCGGTTGCTTTTAAAGAACTCGGGCAAACTTTCCGAGAACTAATTCGTCTGCGTCACACAGCGCAGTTTCTCATCGGCTATCTACTTTACAATGATGGAATTCAAACGGTTATCAACATCTCGTCGCTCTATATCGCGCAGGAGCTTTTCGTCAATAAAGGGTTGCCGGAAGACAATGCTTTTTTGCTTGAGGTTTTTTTGCTGGCGCAGTTTATGGCTGTAGCAGGTTCATTTGCATTTGAGTTTATCGCCCGCCGGACGGGAGCGAAATACGCAATTTTACTTTCGTTAATAATCTGGGCGGGAATTGTCATTTACGCTTATGGTTTTCTCCGCGAAACCTGGCAAGCGTGGATTATGGGCGCCAGCATTGGTTTCGTTCTGGGCGGTTCGCAAGCGCTTTCACGTTCGCTCTTTTCACAAATGATTCCGCCGGGACGCGAATCCGCTTTTTTTAGCATTTATGAAATATCGGAACGCGGCACTTCGTGGATCGGTCCGGTCGTTTTCGGCGTTGTCGCCTCAGTCACAAATTCTTATCGCCAGGCGATTTTGGCGCTGATTGTTTTCTTTATCGTCGGCAGCATCATGCTTTATTTTACCAATACAGACAAAGCTATTGCCGAAGCTGAACTTCATATGTAACGCCGGCATCCTGCCGGTTGTTCTGCCAGCATCTTGCTGGCAGAGACTAACGTGCGCAATGCGACTGGCAGGATGCCGGCGTTACGATTAACAGCGGAAACCAAAAAACGTTTATCATCGTAATCAAAAGCGAAGCATTTTCGATTTTATTCTTTCCAAAATTTAGGGAGTTAAACAAATGATGCAAAAGCTGTCTCTCGGCTTGTCGGCGCTCATGCTGGCTGTGCCGCTTATTTCTACCAACTTGAATGCACAAATCATGAACGACAACAACGCCAAACCGCCCGTTGCGGAGAAAAAACTAAGAACCACTGAAATTAACGGTTACAAACTCGAAGATAATTACTTCTGGCTTCGCGAGAAAACTAACCCGGCAGTTAAACAGTATCTCGACGCCGAAAACGCTTACACCGAAACCGTCATGAAACCAACCGCCGAGTTTCAGAAAAATCTTTATGACGAGATGCTCGGACGTATTAAACAAACCGACGAAAGCGTTCCATACGCTTACGGAAACTACGTTTATTACACCAGGTTTGAAGAAGGCAAACAGTATCCGATTTACGCCCGCAAAAAAATTGGTTCGGACAAAGAAGACGTAACGCTCAATGCCAACGAGATGGCAAAAGACCTCAAGTTTTTCGCAGTCGGTTCCTATTCAATCAGCGACGACGGCAATCTGCTCGCATTTTCAACCGATAAAACCGGTTATCGTCAATACACTCTGCAAATTAAAGATTTGCGGACGGGCGAGATTTTGCCTGACAAAATCGAGCGCGTGACGAGCGTAGTCTGGGCAAACGACAACAAGACTTTGTTTCTAGTGACCGAGGACGATGTGACCAAACGTTCGGATAAATTCTGGAAACACACGATTGCCGCCAACAAAACTGATTTGGTTTACAACGAACCGGACGAGCTTTTTGACATCGGAGTAGCGCGCTCACGCGATAGAAAAATGATTTTCCTCGGCTCTGCCGCCAAAACCATGCGCGAATGGCGTTACGCGCCCGCCGACAACTCAAACGCCGAATTTAAAATTGTCCTGCCGCGCGAAAAAGACCATGAATATTCGGTTGATTACGACAACGGCAAATTTTATATCACGACCAATAAAAACGCCAAAAATTCGCGTGTCGTCATTGCCCCGGTTGCGGATCCGTCCGAAAAAAACTGGAAAGAATACATCGCCCACGACCCGAAGATTAAAATCGAAGACATCAATTTCTTTGCCGACGATGTGATTGTTTCCGAACGCGAAAACGGTTTGGAATATTTGCGCGTGATTGACAAAAAAACCGGCGAACGAACGCGCGTCGCGACGCCCGAAGAAGTTTATTCAATCGGTCTCGGAGCTAACCCCGAATATAAAACGAAAAAAGTTCACTATCAATATAACTCGATGGTGACGCCGACTTCGACATTTGAATATAACCTTACGACCGGCAAAAGCACGCTTTTAAAACAGCAGGAAATCCCATCGGGCTATGACAAATCGCAGTACGAAACAAAACGCGTTTGGGCAACGGCGCGCGACGGCGTCAAAGTTCCGGTCGCGATTGTCTATAAAAAAGGGGTCAAATTGGACGGTTCAGCCCCAATGCTGCTCTACGCCTACGGATCCTACGGCGCTACCTATCCGCCTTCTTTTTCAACCAGCAGATTAAGCCTGCTTGACCGCGGAATGATTTACGCGCTCGCCAGCATTCGCGGCGGCGGCGATCTTGGCGAAGAATGGCGCGAGGCGGGGCGAATGTTTCAAAAGCAAAATACTTTTAACGACTTTGTTGATACGGCTGATTATCTGGTCAAAAACAAATACACTTCGTCAGATAGGCTAGTCATTCAAGGCGGCTCGGCTGGCGGTTTATTGATGGGCGCGGTCGTCAATATGCGTCCCGATTTGTTCAAAGCCGTCATCGCCCAAGTCCCGTTTGTTGACGTAATGAACACAATGCTCGACGAAACTCTGCCGCTGACAACGAGCGAATTTATCGAATGGGGCAACCCGAAAGAAAAGGCCGCCTTTGATTACATGATCAAATATTCGCCGTACGATAACGTCAAGGCGCAGAATTATCCGGCAATGCTGATCGAAGTCTCGCTCAACGACAGCCAGGTTCCATACTGGGAAGGCGCCAAGTTTGCCGCCAAAATTCGCGAGATGAAAACTGATAACAACATCTTGCTGCTCAAAACCAACATGGGCGCAGGACACGGCGGCTCGTCGGGACGCTACGATAAACTGCACGAAGTGGCGTTTGATTATGCTTTTGCTTTGAATCAGGTTGGAATCACGAAATAAAATTATTTTAATAAGGGTGTCATGCAAATTGTGGAAACTGCATTCCCACAAAATTATTGACACACTTATTTCAGACAAAGTCGCTATTTCGTCTTGTATTCAAAGACTTATTTGATTCGCGATGCTAACTTGTGCCGCCGTCGCTTTCCAGCTTTCGTATTTCCTTCAAAAATTCCAGCGGTTCAACCACTCTGAGCGGGCGAAACCGACGGCGAAAATCTTTGCACTCATCTGTAAAGCCTGTCATCAAATCAAGTAAATCGTTATCGCGGCTAACGATGTAATCAGCTTTTGCTTCGACAGCCAGATTGATATAAGGTTCGTCGTCAGGGTCGCGTGAATAACTGAATTTCTTTGGAACTTGACGAGCAATTCGCGCCATTTTTCGCAAGCGAACAAGAAACGCTTCGACAATTTCGTCAGTCAAAGATTGAAAATGATT
>JBDTZD010000144.1:0-6813 GCA_040005335.1 Pyrinomonadaceae bacterium
GAATCCGGTATTTCCGAGAAATACAGAACCGCAAACGGTCAGGTGATTGTGGAAACTCCGTCAAAAATTAACCTAAAAATTCAAATCCCAGTGGTCGGCTCCGACCTTGTTCAGATGACTTCTGATGGTGAAAAGTTTCGCGTCGCCGTGATTTGCTGTGTTGACGAAAAATACAAAAAATTCTTTTCCGGCACTAACGCCAATGAATATACCAATTTACGGGAGAAAGCCAAAAAGACATTGAGTGGCAACAAAGAAGGAGTAGCTATTAGTGTTTTCGCCAGCCTTCGTCCGCAGCATTTTACCGACGCTCTCTTGATGCAGCCAGTTCATAGCAATGATGATTATATCTACACTCAGAGCGAAACTTATGCTGATGAACCGGGCACGACCAAGAAAAAATCGCCAATTGCTCGCGTCATTCGCGGATATTATTTGCTCGATGAATTAAAGAAAAATGGCGAAGGGGATTACCGAATTACGCGACGTTTTTGGTTTGACCGGGTAGGCTCAATTCGCCTTGCTAAACAACAGGTTTTTGATGACAAAGGTGTGCTGGAAACTGATATTGCATACGGCATTGAGCAAAACTTTACTGAAACTAAAGGATTCAGTCTGCCAGTACAGGTGCAAATTACCCGTCCGCAGGAACGTTACAGCGTTAAATTAACTTATCAAGTTCCAAGCGAAGTCATAATAGGAAAATCTTATGAAGACGGAGTTTTTATTTTGGAGAATAAATGGCAGTTACCGGAAGTGGATTTGGACAAGCAAGCCGAACAAGCAAAATTACTTAATCAATGACCGAAACCACAGCCCCGACCACGATTCTGCAAGCCGTGGATTTGACTAAAATTTATCGGATCGGCAAGGTGGATGTTCCAGCTTTGCGCGGCGTCTCACTTAACATCAAAAAAGGTGAATTTGTCGCCATCATGGGACCTTCCGGCTGCGGCAAATCAACGATGCTGCATCTCTTGGGTGGTCTTCTTTCCCCAACTAGCGGCAAAATTATTGTTGACGGCGAAAATTTGTCAGAAGCATCTGACAAACAACGCACTGAAATCCGGCGGCGTAAAATTGGCTTTGTCTTTCAACGGTTTAATCTTTTCCCGACTCTTTCAGCGGACGGCAATCTGCGCCTCGCTGAGCAGATTCACGAAAAAAACAGTCAGAACGCTGACCGGCGCAAAGAGGTTTTGACATTGCTTAAACTCGAAAACAAAATGCATCATCGCCCGCTCGAACTATCAGGCGGCGAACAGCAACGCGTGGCGCTCGCCAGAGCCGTCGTCACCAGCCCGGCGCTTATTTTGGCAGATGAACCAACGGGCAACTTGGATACTGAAAACTCGCGCATTGTGTTAGACATGTTCCGTGAACTCAATGAGCGTTTCAATCAAACAATCATCATGATCACCCACAACCCGGAAGCCGCCGCCGCTTGTTCACGGATTATTAACATGCGCGATGGTAAGATTGTTGAATAAAATAATGAGACGAGCAAAAATTTTAGCCACGCTAGGTCCGTCATCAAACACACCGGAGGTGATAGACGCATTTATCGCTCATGGTTTAAACGCCGTGCGAATAAATATGTCACACGGAACACAGGCGGAACACTCCGACAACATCAAAATTGCCAGAGCAGCGGCGGACAAAGTAAATCGTCCGCTGGCTATCTTAGTTGATCTTTCGGGACCAAAAATCCGCACCGGTATATTAAAAGATAAGCTGCCTGTGATTTTGGTAAACGGTGCGAACTTTGTTATTACTGCACGTCAAGTCGAAGGCAGCGCAACGGAAGTCTCGACCAACTTCACCGATTTACCGTCTCTGGTTCAACCGGGCGCAAGTATTTTGCTGGATGACGGCGCGCTGGAATTAACGGTTGAAAGCGCGACCGAAACGGATGTTGTCACGCGCGTTGTTAACGGCGGTTTGCTTTACGAGCGTAAGGGAATCAACTTACCAAACACTGCGCTTCCGATTCCCAGTCTAACAAACAAAGACCGCCAGGATTTAGAGTGGGCAGTCGGGCAAAACGTTGATTACATTGCGCTTTCATTTGTTCGCAAAGCCGAAGACTGTATCGAAGCCAAAGATTTAATCAAGCAACACGGCGGGCGGGCATTGCTGGTTGCCAAAATTGAAAAGGCTGAAGCGATTACCAATCTTGATTCAATCTTGGAAGCGACCGACGGCGTGATGGTGGCGCGAGGTGATTTGGGGGTTGAAACCAGCGTCGAACTTGTTCCGGTTTACCAAAAACGAATTATTGAAGGCGCGATTGCACATGATAAATTTGTTATTACCGCTACGCAGATGCTGCAATCCATGATTAATGAGCCGCGTCCAACTCGCGCGGAGGCGTCGGACGTAGCAAATGCCGTCTGGGACGGCAGCGATGCTGTTATGCTCTCGGCCGAAACCGCGTCGGGACGTTTCGCGGTCGAATCGGTGGCAACCATGTGCCGCATTATTGAAGCCGCTGAAGCAGGAAATCCGGTTGGGTCGCGCAAGATTTTGAAATATACAGGTGAAATTACTGGCAGAACGAGCCGCGCCTTATGCAAAGCGGCTTCAATTGCGGCGGAAGAAAAGAACGTTGGGAAAATCGCGGTTTTTACCGAGTCAGGGCTGATGGCTCGTCGGTTATCAAGTGTTCGTCCCGCGCAAAGGATTTTTGCGCTTACTTCGGACGTCAATGTACGTCACCAACTTGCTTTAATTTGGGGAGTTGAACCGATATTTCACCCACTTTCGGAGTCAACCGAGCAAATGCTCAAAGGCGGGGAGGAAACCTTGCTGACAGCCGAAGTCGTTGAATCAGGGGAGAATATTGTCATTATGGCTGGTAGATTGTCAGGCTTAGGTTTATCAAGCTCAGTCGTCCTCTCAACAATCGGCGAGAGCGTACCGAGAAGATAGCTTGAAAAATATTAAAATAAAAACAACGGCGAACTGTATATAGTTAGCTGTTGTTTTTGATTAAATTGAGTGTCCGGAGTACAGGCTTTAGCCTGCTGTCTGCCGCGTGACAAATTAAAGTTTAGACTTTCAACAATTATGAACTCTATCCGTCATCGCTCCCTCGGATGCTACACAAAGTCGTTTGTTGATTTTTGGTAATTCTTTGTCAGCAAACCGGCGTTTTCGAGCTTCTTAATTTCAGTCCGAATCGTTTTGATTCTTCCTTCGTATGTCGGTAAACCGAGCTGCATCAATCTGTCAAAGGCTTTGTTAAAATTTCCGCCAGTGTTGAGAGCGTTGATAATGTGACGGCTCGCGGCTCTTCCCTGATGCCGGATATCGCAAATTATCAAACAAATTTTCGCAGGATAGCCATCCAGATTGTAGCTTTCAGCGTAATCCTTCATGTTTTCTTTAATCAACTCAATGGCACAATCAACCTGAATCTTGCGATGGGCCGGATCATTCATTGCCCAGTGAACCATCCGAGCCGAACAAATGAGTTCCTGTTTTTCGACATCTTTCAGGGATGGGTTAAGATAATCCATTAAACCCTGCGTCGAATGATCGTTTTCGAGCTGGGTTAAAGTGCCGTTGGTATCACGATAAAAAATGCGATTGTTCTGCAAACGCAGCTTTGGAAAATATTCCAAAGCGTTTCCGAGAGTCAGAAGTTTTTTGAAATATTTGACAAAATCTCCGTTTGGAACGTGGGCGGCAAACTGCATAAAGCTAAAAGTAAATGCTGCCCGGTCGTAACTGTTAAGACAGAGAAATGACCCTCCGCTTTCGGCTTGGGCTGTCGGAGCGATAAAATATGCCCAAAATTTGAAATCGTTTTTATAATCTTCAGCGCGATAGACTAGACCGGCTGGAGCTGAAAGATTAGTCAAGCCCTCGTTGCCTTTGTAGCCGACTTCTCTCCCAACCAGAAAGTTAGATTCATTACTGCCGATAACTTTAGCAAAATGGGAAGTCCCGGTTTGCGAAAATTCAAAATTAAGTGCCAATGTGTCTTTCCTCCCTTAATTTTTAATGCGTTCTCTTTGTGTTTTAATTTAGTTATCTTTCTCGGCGTTTTAATTGAGATTTAAACGGTGCATCCGATTAAATCTCTCACTAATTATTTTAGCGAATAGCCCAGCGCCAAGCTTAAACAAGTTTCGCGCGGCGGTTGGGGTAATAACTTGAGTCAAATTCAGCTAGTTTTAGTAAATAACTCATTGTGGTCGCCACAAAACTGGAATGTGACCAGGTAAGCGGCGAAACCGAGACGGGCGATCCGTCGAGAGGATTGACTTGTTCAGCCAAGACGCCCGAGGGCAATGCTCTTTCAGCCGTCCACTCCAAAATATTGAGAGCTTTGTTTAAGTCATCTTTCGTTTTTGCCGCCGCAATGTAATAATCCGCCAGCCAGAGGGTTGAGATAAACCAGGGATTGCCAGGAATTTTGCTATGGTCGGTTGAAATCGTCATATAGCCGTCTGACTCGTAACGCGCGACGCCGCCGATCTCGGTTTTTGCCCATAAACCGTCTTCGATTGCCTGCATCGTGCTGCGCATGAGTTCGTCACGAGCTTCAAAGGCTCCGAAATAAAACGCTCCCCAGAGCGAAGAATCAAGTGCAGTATCCGCGTAAAAACCACCATTTTCATCATTGTCAGTTGGCATTAGCGAGCGGACAAAACGTTTTAGCGACGGACTGTAAAGATGTTCGCGCATGGCGACGCGAACTTCGTCTGCCGCTGTTTGGTAAGTATCCGCACGAGTTTCTTCGCCAAACAGACGGGCAAAATTTGCTGCAGCTTCGAGTCCGCCGACAACAGCACCGCAAGTAAATGTATGAATTCCGCGTCGGTCTTCCCACAAATTCCATGATGGAGAGGGCAGCTTGGTAGTCTCATCACGAAACTTTGTCATAAAATCCGCCGCCCGAACTATCAAATCGTAATATAACCGCCGAACAAACTCGATGTCGCGAAAACGGTCGTAGTGCTGCCACAAAGCCCACAAGACAAGCGCGGTTTCGTCTTCTTGAATCGGGACCAGCTTTTCCTGTTTACGCGCATCCCAAGCCGCGTGCCAGCCCGAAGCGAGCGAGCCATCGGCATTATACTTTTGCAGGAAATACCCATTTTTATGAATTATTTCACCGCAGAGAGCAAAGAATTTTCGCGTCAAAAACGAATAACCCGCCAAATCCAGAGCGTAAGCGACCAGTGCGCCGTCGCGCGTCCATAGATAACTATAATGATCAGTCGCCCGCAACGTCACATCCGAATCGTTTGCCGCCAAAATCGCACCGCCATTGTCTATTTGCGTTCGCATAACCAACAAAGAACGCTTAAACAATTGGACGATTTTAGCGGACAAATCACTAAAATCTATTTCGTTTTTGTTAACCCACGCCCGCCAATAGTTTTCGGTTTCCACAAATAGCCCGCGCGGGGAATTATCGTGAATCAGTTTGTTAAGCTTATTGACTTCGGCGTGAGATTCTCCGGCGGCAATCCAATAATAAAATTCGGCGGTTTGAGCGGGTTGTAAATCAAAAGACAACCCAATGGTAGAATCTACCGCACCTTCGGTGATTGCGCCGCCCGCTAAGAATCCGTCTTCGGCATCGCGCCAGGTTCCTTCGCGACCCGGCAAGCCTTTTCTGCCGGTTGCAAATTGGTCAAAACGCGGTTCGGTGTTAATAAGAAAATAGCGGTTGGCTTTGTAATGAACGATCGAAAAGCTCTCAGGATCAAAAAAAGCAGTATCGCCGACTTCCGTTTCGGAAATATAGAAATCATGATGCAGGAACAGACGGATTTCGCGCTGCTCAGCAGCCGTATTTTTAACGCGGACACGTCGCAAAAATAAATTCGTATGACTTAAAACAGTATCGTTCGAAATAATTTCGACACCGAGCGGATCATTAATGAGGCGCACATCGGTGACCAAAGTTTCGGACAAATATCTTAACGAGCGTTGCCAAGATGCTCCGTCCGTCCACGAAAAACTGTTTTCCGTCCAAACCCCGAAACGACAAGCATGACCTTCGGTGTGATTTTCTTTGCCGACGTGCGGAAAGTAAACGTCGCGAATTTGATAATACTCGTCAAACGTGACGAGCAGTGAACCGTTTCCAACAGGAATATCCCTCATGATTTTGGATTTTGGATTTTGGATTTTGGATTGAAAAGCAATCTAAAACATCAAACCCGAATTTCTTTTACTCGCTTTTTAATGCTTGATCTACGGCGCGGTCTAAATCGGCTTTGATGGCGGGCGTAAAGCCGACAAATTTTCGCACCAGCCGACCCTTGCGGTCAAAAACGAGAGTTTGAGGAATTCGGTCATCACCTTCTAAGTAAAAATCCATCAAGTCTTGCTCAGGATAGCCTAAATCATAGCTCATCCTATATTTGGAGACAAAATCGGCAATATTTGGTTTGTCTTGTACGCCTCCGACGTGCAGCCCGACAATCTGCAAATCTTTTGGATATTTGTTTGAGAGTTCGACGAGATGGGGAATCTCCTCTTCGCACGGTGGGCAGAATGTTGCCCAGAAATCTAAAATAACGGCTTTGCCTCGATAATTTGCAAAAGTTTTTTGATTTCCGTCAACGAGCCGCCAACTCAAATTGCTTTCCACCTGATTATCCGTTTGCGCGCCATGTGCTGATGCCACAGGCGGCATCGGTTTTAAAGCCGGTTGGATTTGATTGGAAGCTGGCGACGAAGACGACAACGAGGGATTTTGTGTGCTTTGGGCTGAACTACAAGCTGCCAAAAATGCTGCAGCAATCAAAAATAACACTGTTTTGATAAAATTATTGTTGGGTTTCATAG
>JBDTZD010000010.1:0-6802 GCA_040005335.1 Pyrinomonadaceae bacterium
ATGGATTTATGTAGTGTCTTTTTTCGGAAACCGACAAGCTGACGAGAACGCATTTGACTCTGGTTGGTTTGAAGTTGAAAAAATCTCTCCATACCTTTTCCCCGAAGGCGAGTTTTTTGGCGATAAAGATAGTCAAAGCCTTGATAATGCAAATCCAATGCAGTTATGGGATTACATCAAAAACGTTGGTGACAAAAATTCTTTGGCGATTAAGAAAAAGACTGACTTAAATACGGTTTATTTGCAAAATGCTTTTCAAGGAGATTTGGAATTAAAAGAAGTTCGTCTTTATATCACGCCGGTTTCCAGCATTCCTGCCGGATCGCAGGGGGAAGCACGTCTTAATTTAGTAGGCATGAAAGCAATGGTCACGTTTATGTCCTCGACACCTTCAATTACTTATTGTCAGGCTGGCATCTCCGTCGGCACTCAAAAATACGATTTCATTTCATTTCAACTCGATGATATTCGACCTGTATTTGCCAATTAAACCGATTGTTTAGGGAAGAATGTAAAAGCAGAAAAGCCATGAGCAGCAAACACACCTTAACAATTAAAGATTATCATAACCGCGGCGGCGATTTGACGGTAGAAATCAACGTGTCCATAACCTCTGAAAAAATCGTCAACTCGGTAAAAATCATAAAACTGAAGGTTACACGCAAACCGGATCAGTACTCGTCTCGGCTTGGAATGTTTGCCTTCGTCCGCAATACCCGACCCGGCTATCAGAGTTTGGGATTCTCCCAAGTAACCACGACTTTTGACACATATTCTGCCGACGGCAAATTTCTTTCTCGCACTGTTAGCGTCTTTTCTGATGTCGCAGTTGAAAGCCTGATGCCAAAAGGTGACGAAGAAGAAATTACTTTTATTGCCAGAAAGTCTTTTGAATGGCGAATTCCATAAAAGTTTTAAATTCTAAGCAGACAAAAAACAGCACGGTCGGAGGGCGGTTGCGAGAGAAATTTAAAAATAAAAATGCTGGAAAATAACCGCATTGGGTTATCAAGTTATAACCAATTTCTCGGCACGCTGCAAACCGTTTACCGAGTGGAGCGAAGTAAATTTAAAACAATTTTTATCCATTCAATTATCTGTCTAGTTTTTCTGTTCGGTGTTTTGACATTCTTTGGTTCCAAAGATCTTTGTATGATCCCGGTTTGTGTGATTTTACCGTTTTCAGTATTTTGCCTGATGGTTTGGGATACGTTTTCAACCAGAAACGACGAATTGCGAATCTACCAAAACGGTTTTACCTACAAAGGCGGAAAAAAGCTGCAAACTTGTTTGTGGCAAGAAATTGAAACGTACCGCCAGCGCCGCCGCGCGCTTCGAGAAACATGGGAAATTGAACAGGGAATTTTCCCGCTTGATTCTGTCAAAAAAACAAACGGTGAATTGATAGTTTTTACCGATGGATTGCGGGGGACGGCGGAAATATGCAAAAGATACGACGACTATTTCGTGAAAGAGTTTCGCAGGTTTGCATCAATTGAAAATGAAAACTTTTGAACACACCCAAAATTTGAGAATCGGCTTTGCAATTTTCACAGCGATATTTGCCTTTACGTTTTATATTGCCGCTTGTTATTTCAATGGCAACTTTCGTTTTGCTCGGAATCATGATGAGAAACGAAACAGGGGAAAATTTAAGCATCATCGAAAGATTGTACATCGGGACGTTTTGGTCAACGCTTGTGAAAACCACAAAAGGAACGTTGATAAAATTTAAGCAGTTGCCCGTCGAAAATATGACAAGAGTTTGGTTATTGGTATTTGTTGTTTTTTTGTTTGTCTTTTCAGTTCCAGCTCAAAGTCTGCAACCGAAAACGGTTACCGATTTTTATTTGGCAATGTCAAGCGATAATTATTCACATCCGTTTGGCAGAGAAATCAGCAGCACAGCGGCAATTACAAAATACCGTAAGTCTCTTATCAAAATTGAAGACATTAAAAACGGTTATTTGAGGCTTGAGCCAAACGAAAGCGAAGGCTGGTCGGAAATTGCACTTTTTAAGAAAACGGACGGCTCATATCTTATCGCACATTCAAATGTTGGCTGCGGTCCTGGTTGCCAAAGCGATCTTGAACTTTTGACGTTCAAAAACGGTAATTGGACAAATGTAACAAAACAATTCTTTCCGCCGCTTTCCAAAGATGCCAAAGAAGCTGAATCGTGCCGCTGGAAACTTCCGCGATTCGGCAGAATTTTGACGATGGAGTGCGGAAATGACGAAGATGAAAATCAAGAAAACAAAGAGTTTGCATTTGAATGGAACGGAACTGAATTCATCGTAAATTCCCAAACCTCCGATGAAAATCTTTGGATTGGGAAATATGAACGTGAGGACGGCGGCGGGAAAGTACTCAATCAATTAGTCGTTAAAAGTGAAGGCAACAAATTAACTGCTGTTTACAGGGCAGTGGTTACTGCTCAGCTTGTTATGTATTTCAGCCTAAACGTTGAGATTAAAGGTAACACAGCGTTTTTTTACTATGACCGATGTTTGCCGAAAAAGGGAGATCCGGATTTTGACGGTTATGATCCTTATCCCTGTTCTGAAGATACCTATAAAAGGGGCGATTTAATGTTCAAATTAGTAAAGAGCGTTGATAAAAACAAGAAAGTATCTATTCGAACTTACGGAGTGAAGCTGGATGAGATGAATCATGCGGACAATCTTTTCTTTGAGAGAGTCAAAATTTTTTAGTATTGGTTTAGCAGTCTCTTGCTTTCCCCAGAGTGCCATACGCGCAAATGGTCAAATTGAATTTATTGATGATATGACGGTCTGGCATTTAGTTTTCGCTATTGCCACGACTGCTTATATTTTGATCGCCATTCAACTTGAGGAGCGCGACATTGTGAGCGTTCACGGCACGGCATATGAAGAGTATCGAAGGCGAGTCTCGATGGTTCTGCCGATTCCGAAAAAGAGATAGGCAGTTGTATCACACTCTGCTCTCTGATGTACGTCTCCCATCAAGTCATTGGACGGCGAACGGCTTGAGCTTGCTTTTTTATGAGCGTCGCTCGTTTTGCCGCCGCGTCGATTCGGTCGTTATACGGTCAGATTTAGATGGCTTTTAGTTGAATCTTTATTTCGTCTTTGATTATTTCGGCTTCAAAACATATCGCAAACTTTAATTGGCAATTGGTTTGTAAATCTCCGTCAGTGTCAATAAGTCCATACGATTTATCGCAAATTTTAAGGATTGTACAACCGGCAGACTTGAGATTGCTGCAGTCGAGGCAACAAACACCGGCTAGATAAATTTTCCGTTCCAATTACAGACGAAAACCGAACCATGGGCAAGTTCCGAGAGCTATGACTTTCACCACAACATTTATTCCGTGCAGTCAGCAGTATATTGAGTATTACTGCTAAAAACTTAAGCAAAACAAAAAATGAAGGAAAGGTGAGATATGAAACGAAAAGAGAATATTAAAAATGCTCTGGTCATTATTTTCTTGATCATTGTTGCCACCGTGTTTGGACTCCCTGCCCTAGCGCAGCTAATTGACCGAACACAAAATCCTAACACCGCGGGCGCTGGCATTGCTAAATCGCTGCCGCAACAAATCGGAGCGGGACGCGGCGATGTGATGACGCCCGATTCTTCCAGCTTTATTATCGCCCGCGACCCTTTTCGCTCTATCAGGCGTGGGCGGCAACTTTTTCAACGAAAGTTTTTGCGAATTCAAGGTTTAGGACCAACGACAAACGACAGCGTCGGCGATCTAGATCGAGAATTGGCGCTGAGCGCCGGTTTGGCAGATAGTTGTGCCACCTGTCATGGTCGTCCGCGCGGTTCTGCCGGATTTGGCGGCGACGTGGCGACGCGCCCCGACAGCCGCGATGCGCCCCATCTCTTTGGTCTCGGTATTAAAGAGATGCTGGCTGATGAAATCACGGCGGATTTGCGAGCAATTCGCGCTGAAGCAATTGCCCGTGCACAGCAAACTCATCACGACGTCACCCGGGTCCTCACGAGCAAAAGCATTCAATATGGCCGAATTACCGCTCGTTCAAATGGAACTGTTGATACCACACAAATCAGCGGCGTTGATGCAGATTTGCGGGTTAAACCTTTTTTCCACCATGGCGACACGGCTTCAATCCACGAATTTGTGGTCGGCGCGTTTAACGACGAAATGGGAATGCAGGCGGTTGACCCGGAATTGATGGCGGCGCATAACGGCGGACGGTATGTCACACCGACGGGAATGGTTTTGGATGGTTCTAAAGATTTTGTCAAAGCCCCGCCAACTGATAACCCCAGCGAAGACGTTGACGGCGACGGCATCGCCAACGAGATTCCTGCGAGCCTGGTGGATCATATGGAGTTTTACTTGCTCAACTATTTTAAACCCGCCACTTACGAACAAACACAGGCGACGCAACGAGGCGGCGAACTCTTTCAGCAAGTTGGATGCGCACAATGCCATATTCCAAACTTACGCATTAACCGTGACCGCCGCGTGGCGGACGTCGAAACGGTTTACGATGAGGAACACGGTATTTTTAACAACCTTTTTGCAACCGCTAACCCGCTGTTTAACGTCATTAATGACACAAGCGGTTTTCCCGCCTTCAAAAAACCAAAACTTCAACCGTTTTTAGCGCAAAACATTTTTACGGATTTTAAGCGTCACGATCTCGGAGCGAATTTTCATGAACGTGACTACGACGGTACAATCCGCACTAAATTTATGACTACGCCATTGTGGGGCGTCGGCTCGACTTCGCCCTACGGACATGATGGGCGGAGCATTACTTTAAAAGAAGTCATCTTGCGTCACGGCGGCGAAGCGCAAGCTGCGCGCGATGCTTTTGCCCGGCTTCAGCCCGCTGGACAACGACGCATAATTGAGTTTCTCGATTCATTCGTGATCTTTCCGCCTGATGATACGGCTTCGACGCTTGATCCGGGAAATCCTCTGACGCCGGGCTTCCCGCAATTCGGACACGGTAGCATTAGACTGCCAGTACTCTTTAACAATCCAAACGATCCTGAATGATGATAAATCGTCATTCCTATTGCGGACTGTTTAGAGGGGTAAGATGGTAAATTTGTTAGCTTAACCGTCAGAACAATGTGTAATGGAAAACAAGAAAGCCGGGTTGCTTGCAACCCGGCTTTCTTGTTTTCTAATTAACTTTTAACAGCAATCTTGTTAGACCACTGCTTGAAATTATCCTCAAATCTTTCATACTCTTAACAAACCAGAGTTTTGTCACCTGAACAATTGTTTGCCGCGCATCTTATTTTAACAAAAGGCGACGAAACCGTAACCACTCTATGCAAAAGCCGGAGCCGAAGAAAAATTGGATTGTTACTTCGAGTGCTTTTCATAGACTTCTCGATTGGCTCGATGAGGGCAGTAATTCCGATGGACAAAATTATTTGGAGATGCGACAGCGCTTGGTTGCTTACTTTGATCGTAAGAACTGCCAGACACCTGATGAATATGCTGATGAAACTCTAAACCGTGTGGCCCGTCGGCTCGAAGAAGCAGGAACAATTGAGAGCGAAACACCCGCAAAATACTGTTACATTATGGCGCGTTTCGTTTTTTTGGAATATTTGCGTGACACGAATAAAAATCATGTTCCGCTTGATGAAGTCCTGCGGCAACCGCAAGGAGTTCAACTTGCGGCGACAGAATCAAGTGATGAGAAACAAATCAAAGAAAAAATGCTCGATTGTCTTGATCAATGCACTAATAAATTAGAGCCTCAGAACCGTGACATTATCATCAGCTATTATTTTGGAAGCCAACAAATTAAAATTGAAAATCGTCGTTTGCTGGCACAAAGATTAGGGGTTTCCATAAACGCATTGAGTATTCGTGCCTGCCGGATACGCGACAAACTTGAAGTTTGTGTCGGTAAATGCGTCCGCGAAACATAGAGTTTAAAGCTGGCAAAATTGACAGTCGGCAAATAGTAAAGTTTTGACAAATGAAATACTTTTCTGATTTTGTCTTATATGTTTGAGAGCATTCACTCTCGCCCATATCTAAAATGAGTAAACAGGAATATGACAACCAGGTTATTACCGAATATCTGCTTGGCTCTTTGCCGGAAGCGGAGGCGGAGTATTTTGATGAACTTAGTTTCACCGATAACGAATTCGCAGATGCCTTAAAGTCTGCTGAAAAGGATTTGGTTGACTCATATGTGCAGGGCGAACTTGTAGGTGCGACGCTGAAAAAATTCAAATCCTTCTACCTCGCTTCGCCCATCAGACGGCAGAAAGTAGAGTTTGCTAGTGTATTTCAGGTTATTGCAGAAAAGAATATTGCTCAAACAAACGAAGCAATTCCTATTGTTGCTAAAACAAAGCAGACGAAAACTATCGCAGATTTTTTTTCAGCCTTAAACATCTTTGGCAGCTCGCGTCCTGTTTTGAAGTGGAGTTTTGCCGCCGCGACGTTAGCGTTCGTGTTTTTAGCAGGCTGGTTATGGGTTGCAAGTACTCGTTTGGATCAACAGCAGGCAAACGAAACAATTGTAAAACAACATGACTTACCCACTGAGCGTGAACAAGACAAGCAAATTCAACCTAAAATCCCCCGTGCGACAGACAAAGAAAAAGAATTGGCTCAAGGAAGCGAAGAACGTGAACGTCGGGAACAAGCGCTGAAGAAAGACCAAGCAATAAAGCAACAACGAATCGCGGAACAACTGCGCCGATCCAAACAACAGCAGCAATCATCGCCGCCTACCATCGCTTCCTTTATTCTTCTGCCGCCAATGCGCGACAGCAATTCAATTCCGAATCTTGCCATTCC
>JBDTZD010000012.1:0-6793 GCA_040005335.1 Pyrinomonadaceae bacterium
AATATTGTTGACAGGTCTTCCCGCCGCAGTCGTAATCCGCCCTGTAATATTCGCAGTGGCGGCTGCCAGCGAAACATACGCGACGGGAGCGTCGTGGTCAGAAATGCGTTCGGGACGATTTGGATCGTTGCGATAAATCTCCGGGAAATCGGCATCAACCCGCGCATAATGAAAGCTAGTAACGCGCGAAAATGCACTTTGAGTAACCAGAATGTGATCGAGAATCTGAGCATTGCCGTCGAATGAATAAGAATACGCCTGATTCGTCGCGACCAGGATCGGACTGGGCAAAGTATCGGCTAAATCAATTAAATCCGGATTGACTAGATCGCTCGAAGCCAGCACCACTTGATCGCTCGGCGCGGGCGTCCCCTTGATAGTCCCAATTACGTCAACATAACCATCATTTACTTGATAAGCGTTAAAGTCGCCGACCACGAAAACCGGCTCGGTTTGTTGAAATTCTTGAACGAGACTGGCGAGGTATTCGGCTTGAGCGCGGCGTTTGGCACGAACCCGTCCGTCGGCATCTTCAAGACCGATCAGCGAACGCAGGTGATTGACAATCACCGAAAATTGATAAGATGTGCCGTTGGTTAGTTGAGCGCTTCCCTGCAGACGAAGCGGCGGGCGATCATTAAGTAATTCCTGTTGATTATTAACCGGATTGGTGTAGGTCGTGTCTTTACCGTATTGCGTCACAGCGATGGCGGTGATTTTCGGGGTTTTAATCAAAAAGCCAACGTCAATTCCGCCAACATCATTACCTTCTTCGAGATAAGCTTGATAATTCGGGTTTGGTTGTCCGGCGTTGACGGCATCGCTATTGATTTTATTTGCTAGAGTTTGGAGCGTCGTTAAATTTTCCACTTCTTCAACCCCTAAAACATCCGGCGTTTTTAAAACATTGCGGATAGCGAGCGAGGCTTTATTGAGGCGATTATCAAAAGCCGTCATGGTTAAAACCGGCTCACCAATATTTGGATCATTCACAGTGTCGAAGAAACGCTCCAGGTTGAAATTGGCAACGGTCATTTCCGAAGCCGCCGAATCAGGCACCGGGATGGCGGAAATATTGCCCGTGACAGTTGGCGGAGTCGCCGGATCGGGGAAAATCGTATAGGTGCGAAAACCGTAATCAAGCACGCCGACAAGGTTTGAAACAATCGCATCGGTAGTGACATCAATCGCCGTCGCGCCGGTTTGCCCGAAGCTGAAAACCCTGATTCGTTCCGGGTTGCCGTCAAAACGCGGAATATTTGCCGGCGCGCCTGCCGGGAGCGGATCGAGAACATCAATGCCGGGTTCGCGGAACGGACGATTGACACCGCTGATGACGCCGTAAAAAGTGCCGTTGGTAGTTGCTGTCGCGTTAGGTTCGCTGACATTCCCGCCGGTCGGAGAGACGGCTCGGAGCGAATTTACCTGAACGCGCATTCCTTCATATTTTTCCAGCACATCCGGCCCGCCCGCCGGATTAGTATCAGCGGCGGTTAAAACCGTCGGCACAGGCAAAGGATTGCCGGTCGAAAGAACCGAAACTGTCGGCATAATAATTTCGGTCAACGGTCTTTGATTCGGATCGGCGCTTGGAATAAATTCCTGTACCGCTCCTGTTACTTGAACAAGATTGCCGAGAACGACGGCTGCCGGCGGCGCACTGCCCGTGAAAACAAAAACGCCTTCGGAAGTGTTCGGGTCGCTGTCGGCGTTGGCGTCCGGCGTTTGAATATAAAATCCACTGTTGCGAATAGCCGTCACAACGCCGCTCGTCGTCACCGTTAGTCCAACCTGCGGCGAGGTTGCGCCGCCGCCTTGAACCTGATTGACGGGTATCAACACCACGTCGTCATTATTAATCGTGCCGACGCCTTGTCCGTCGGCGATTGTGACGCCCGTGGTCGGATTGGAAATGTTTAAGGAAAAAGTTTCATTTGGTTCGGTCGTCGTGTCTCCGACAACCTGAACCGTAACGGTTGTCGAGGAACTGCCTGCCGGAATTGTGAAAACAGTTGGCGATAACAATTGATAATCATTATCTGCGACGGTCGCCGTGCCGTCCGCAGTAGCAGCGGTAAATGAGACGCCGCCCGCCGGAGCCGGTTGCGATAGGGTGATTGTAAAAACAAAGGCGGTAGTGCCAGTGTTGCCTTCGGCTAAACTAACATCGTTAACCGAAAGTGAAACTCCGCCTCCGCCCCCGCAAGGAGTTAAAGGGGAACTTGTGTTGCGCGGATTTCCAGTTTGAAAAGCCGTGATAATGGCAAAATCGGCGCTGTTATTATCGGTGTCCGTACAACCGTTTGCCAGACGCCTGGCCGAGGTCGGGTTAGTCAGAGCGGGCGTCGCGGTTCCTTCAGCCGGAGTTGCCGTCCCGTAAGCTACTCGGTCAACCAGCGTACTAGTTCCATCAAGCAGATCAACTCGCCCGTTAGTGCCGCTCAAAGCAATTGTTCCGGTCGCGTCAGGCATTGGTAAATCCGCTGTACCGCCGCTCCCCTGCGCTTCCTGAATGAGATAATATTGTCCGGGCTGCAACATACCGGTTAAGGGTGTTGAGCCGCCGGCACTACCACTGGATGAAAAGTATTGAACCGAATACCCGGTTAAATTGACCGTCGTGTTGCTAAGATTAAAAATCTCGATAAAATCATTTTTATAAGTTGCGCCGCTATTGCCGCCGCCGCCGTAAACCTGACTGATAACGAGAGTTGATGAAATGAGGGAATTTTTACGAGTTTTTTTATCGTTTATCTGCAACTGAAAAAAACTGCCGTCCGCCAAAAAACTGTTCAAATTGCGGCTTTGAAAAATTGCGGAAACCTGTTCGGCAAGCGATTTAGATTCTGTTTGCGCTTTGGCGCGAAAACCAGTTGGAAGAATTAGCACAGCCGCGAAAAAAGCTGCCACTACTACCGCCGTCAAAAATTGTCGTCCGAACGATTTAATCAGTGTGTGATTGAAATTCATGAATCGTAAAAATCCTCTGAGTAATTTTTAAATACTGAGCAAACAGTTTGAGCAAAAACGATTGAGGCGCTTTTGCGATTAGCAAAATTTTTTGATGAAAGAGCATTTTTATTTATTTATCCGTAAATAGCAACTTCTCAGACCTTAAAAGAAAGTTAACTTTTAGCGCAGGCAACAGAAAAGCCATCTTGAAATTTCAAGATGGCTTTTCTGTTTATTATATTGACTGCAATGCTTTTAGTTAGCTTTGGTTGCAGTAAAAGTAATTGGCGGAAGTCCTTGACCGGACATTGTGCCGGTCATTTTATTGCCGTCAACGACACCTTCGATTTTCAGTTCCATTGCTTGTCCCTGAACCTCTACTTTGGCTGTTGCGACAACGGCATTGCCGCTCACTTTGCCGCTTTCGATTGTCCCGCCGCCCATCTGTGACTGCAATTCACCGGTTAAATTAGCTCCATCTTGTTTGATGTCGAGCGTAATAGGAATTTCCTGTCCACCAGCGTTTGCCATCAAATTCCATTTGCCGCCCGCGTTGACGCTTGGCGCAGCATTCATGTCAACTTTTTTGGCAAGCTGCACGGTTTTCGGATCAACCGTGATTTCAGCTAATCGCTTGGCGACTTCCGGCGTCATTGTTTCTTGCGCCCGACCACCAAGATATTTCGCCAAAAACATTTCGGCTTTGGCGAGCATCGCCATGTTATTGACGGGACGCGCGAAACCGTGTCCTTCGTCCGGCGCGACCATATATTCGACTGGAAAACCGCGGTCGCGCAGGGCAATTACTATCTGATCGGATTCGCGTTTATTGACGCGCGGATCGTTTGCGCCCTGCACGACGAACAATGGAGTTTTAATTTTATCTGCTGAAAAAAGCGGCGATTGTTTTTTTAATTGCGCTTTGCCTTCGGACGTGTTCGGATTGCCCATGCGTTCGTAAAACGTGACGCGAATCGCTTCCCAATACGGCGGAATCGTTTCGAGCAATGTTTCCAAATTCGACGGAGCCACAATCGCTACTGCCGCTGAATACAAATCCGGCGTATATGCGACACCGGCAAGCGTTGCATAACCGCCGTAGCTGCCGCCCATAATTCCGACTCGTTTTGGATCAACCGTCCCGTTGGCGACGAGATATTTGACTCCATAAGTTAGATCATCCTGCATTTTTTGCCCCCACTCTTTGTTTCCGGCGTTCAAGAATTTCTTGCCGTAACCGGTCGAAGCGCGAAAATTGGGCGATAAAACCGCATAGCCGCGATTTGCTAAAAACTGCGCGTAACTATTGTAGCCCCACGAATCACGCCCCCAAGGTCCGCCGTGCGGAAATACGACGAGCGGCAAATTTTTGGCTTCAACACCTTTTGGCAAAGTCAGATAAGCCGGAATCTCCAAACCGTCCGAAGATTTATAACGCACTGTGGTCATCGGCGCTAGATCGGCGCGGTTTAATTTCTCGCGAGATTTGTAAAGCTCAATCAGCTTTTTCGTTTTGCGGTCAAACATCATTTTCGTTCCCGGATCAGTGTCGCTGAAAGCCGTCACGAGCCAAATTTGTTCGTCCGCAGTCGAAGAATCAAAGCTGATTTCTTTTCCGCCGGTTTGTTTTTTGATCGAATTATAATCGGCTTGATAGCTTTTATCTTTCCAGCTATAACGCATTTTGTCGTCATTATATGAAGTAAAGATAATTTCGTTGGTGACATCTGAAAATGCGGCGTCTCCAAAATCAACGCGCTTCATCGGATCGCTTTCAACCGCTTCTTCCTTCATTGTCGCTGGATCAAACAAAACCAAACCGATTAAATCCGTGTTATCGCCCTTGTTCGTTTGCATGTAAACGCGGGTGTTATCTTTGTGAAAGCGAACGGGAGCGCAGGTTTCGAAGACGCCGCACGAATAAACTTTAGTAAATTTTCCGCCCTCGTCCACGCGCATAATTTCCGTCTCGCCTTTCTCAGTCGTGCGAACGGCCAGCCGCAATTTATCATTATTATCAAAAATTATTCCGCCGAGACGGTCAGTGTTTTTGCTCACGAGCGTTCGCTCTCCGGTCGAAATTTTTACTTTATAAAGATCGTGCCAAGCCGGGTCGCGGTCGTTCAAGCCCACATAAATAGCGTCGGGGTCTGATTTAGGCACGGCGAAAATTTCAGCACGGACTTTTTGCGCGTCAGTCAGATTTCTGGCAGCGGGAACTTCTTCGCCGTTTGTTGCTGTGTCGTTTGGGTTAACGGCATAGACATTATAATTTTCGTCGCCCCCTTTGTCTTGCGTAAACAAAATGTATTTGCCGTCGCGTGACCAGAAAAAGCCGGGAATCGGCCGGTCAGTGCGGTTAGTAATAAGTTTAGCTTTGTCAAAAGATTCATCCACCCGTTTGACCCAAACGTTGCGCGTATCTTTATACGGCTTCATAAAAGCGATAAATTTGCCGTCAGGCGAAATTTGCGCGCCCGCTATTTCCGGGTTACCGAACAATAGCTCGCGGTCAATAATCGGCGGTAGACCTTGATTTTTTTGTGCTAAAGCGGTCATGGTAAAAGTTGAAATTACGAGCGCGGCGCACAATAAACTCATCGCCGCCAACTTAAATCTTGTTTGGCTTTTCATAATCTTCCTAATTTGTTAAAGAAATTGGATTGGACAACTCTAGTTTACGGTAGTTTTATCAATAATGTTTCTCAGAATTCTCGCTTCCAGTGTGTTTTCCGAAATTTAGCTTCAGTCCAGAATCCCGCGAGCAATTGAATCTTCGGCTTTTGGTTGACAGGCATCACGATACCGACGACATCGTAGCGAAACGGCTTATCGCGAACACCGAAAAACTGCCGGTAAACGCGAGCCGCGCGAATGATTTGGCGTTGTTTGCGCAGGTTAACTGCCGCTTCGGGCGCGGCAAATTCATCCGAACTGCGAGTTTTGACTTCGATAAAACAGAGCGTTTCTCCGTCGTAAGCAATCAAGTCAATTTCGGCATTGACAACTGCTCCGCGCCGGTTACGTCCGACCGGAACTGTAAAATTTGCAGCTACCAGTCGAAAGCCTTTTTGTTCCAGAAAACGCGCTGCCAGTTCCTCGCCGCGTCGCCCGAGAATTCTGGTTGCAGGTTCTGTCAGATTTAAAACAGGTTGCTTCATCAAAAAATTAAGTTCGGGATTTAACTATAGCCCATTCGAGAAGCGACATTGAAAAAAAATATTGAATTATCGCTTGGCTTATCGCCCTTAAATTTAAATTGTGCGCTGGCGATACTAATGTTTAATATTTTCACTCTCAAACACGGTTTTCGTCAGCCTTTGACAATGAATCCTTCATTTCATTTGAGCGATTCGGACGCGAAGCTCTACCAAATGGCAGAAACTAGAAGAAATAATCAAAAAAAAACCAGAATTTTAATCAAAAAGGTTTAATAATCAAACCATTGCGGACATATTGTCTATTGCTCACTAAGAGCGCAAACTTGAAAGTAAAACAGTAAGGAGTAATTTGCATGAAAACGACAAAAACAATTGCAGCTTTTGTATTGGGATTAATATTAACCTTGAGCGCAGCGGTCGGGGTTTCGGCTAAAGCTCAAGATGACAACATGAGTAAACAAACAACAAATCAAGATACTGGGATGAAGATGAATCGCCGTCATCATCGTCATCATCGCCATCATCGCCATCATCGCCATCACCACCATTCGATGAAGAAATCGACCTAGAAAATAATCAGTTTAAATAGGTCAACAACAGTTAAAGATCAAAGTGCCGACAATATTTTCAATTGCCGGCACTTTTTATTGAAGTTTTAATTGCATGAACCAATATCGGTA